>CBDTYX010000149.1:0-5401 GCA_965364745.1 uncultured Desulfovibrionaceae bacterium
CGCACACCGGGCTGGAATTCAGCCATTTGTCAAGATAATAGCCGAGAAAGATGCCGAGAAGCGGGCCGCTGATCATGTGAAAGCCCAAAATCCCGGCGTTGGCCCAGGTCACAAAAGACTGGCCCATATGCGTTTTTTCGGAATCTACGCCGCGCTTTGCCTCACCGGCGCTTTGCCCCGGCAGATTCTCATTTTTGCCTTGCTTGATCTGGTCGGATTTATCTGTTTGCCGGTCCATGCGCACGTCTCCCGCTTAACGGCTTAAAACCTAGCATATGCGGCTGCCGCCGGTCAATGCGCAAGGCCCTTATCCGCCCAGGCCCAGCACTTCGGCCGGGTCAATCATGGCGTCTTCCGGGGAAATAAGCTTGGTGATGGTCAAATGCTTGTGGCGTTTCAAATCAATAATCTGCGGCGGGGTCCGCTGCCCCGAAGCGTCGCGTACCAGCATGATTTTGGGCATAAGCGGAGTGGTGAAGCTGTTTTCCATAACCACGGCCTTGACGCCGTTGGAGAGCAGCACCACGGAACCGGTGGGGTAAATGCCCTGCCCTTTGATGAAAATATGGGCGAGCTCGGCCTGAAAATCAGTGCCCGCCTGGGTAAAAATCAGACCCAAAGCCTTGTGCATGGGCATGGCGTCTTTGTACACGCGCTTGGAGGTCAAAGCGTCAAACACGTCAACGATACTTAAAACCCGCCCGGTCAGGCTGATTTCCTCGCCTTTCAACCCGCGCGGATAGCCCTGGCCGTTGAATTTCTCGTGGTGCTCAAAGGCCCCTTCCAAAACATCGGCGTGAATATCCTTAACCGTTAAAAGCTGATCCAGCCCCAGGCGCGGATGCTGCTTCATAATGTCAAACTCGTCGGGCCGCAGCTTGCGGGGCGAATTGAGCACTTTATCCGGCACCAGGTTCTTGCCGAGGTCGTGAAACAGGCCGGCCATGCCCAGGCGGTGGGCGGCCTCATCGCCCAGGCCCAGCTGGCGGGCAAAGGCCATGCTCAAAAAAGCCACGTTGATGCTGTGCGTGTAAGTATATTCGTCCCGATGCCGTAGCTTGCTCAAAACCAGAAAGGCATTGTCGTTGCGGGTCACGCTTTCCAGCATGGCGTCCATAAGCGGCTCGGCCTCGGTCAGGGGCAGCTCCGAGCCTTCCCTATACCTATTGAGCGTATCGCCCACAAAACGCAAAGACTCCTCATACAAGGCCTTGGCTTTGGGCAATTCCTCGGCCAATTCCACCTGGGGCGGCGGCGGCGCAAACCCGCCCCTTTTGACCGCCGGCAGCTCGGAAACTCGTTTAGGCAGCGTGGAATCAGGCCTGAGCTCAGGGGTTGCGGGCTGCGGCAGGGGGTCGATGTCGCGCTCATCCTGAATATAAGCCTCAAGAAAGCCCTCGGAAGCTATTTTGGCAATAGCCTCTTCCGAGTCCACCGGCCCGGGAACGGTATATAAATACGGAGAAATGACCCAAGACAGCTTGGGGTCAATAATCACCATGCCCGGCTTCAATTCGCTGATATTTATTTTATGCATAGGTTTCAAGCAGCTTGTTTAAAACATGCTGCCGCTCCCATATCCGCTCAAAAAATAGCGCCCCGAACAAAGCCCCCGCGCGGGCCGCTGCTGACCGGCCAAACCGCCGCTTAATCGCTGAATCTCCGCTCATAACCGGCCCCGCGCCTTCGCCGGCGGCGTAAGGATGACCTGTACGCGCTCCTGCGCGCGCATACCTTATCATGAATAATAATAGGCTATTTAAAAAAATAATCCATATTTTTTTGCTTAAATCGTAACCGGTTTTATTTAATCACTTTTATAAAACCGCGCCGCACCAAGCCCGACCCCGCACCATGCCGGTCTGCAAAGCCGCGTCTTGTATTTACGGCCGATTTACGCTACACAGCCCGCATACGCGGCATTTTTACGCGCGACTTTTTATTTTCAGGAGAAACCCCATGAGCACCGATGCACACGCCCCCACCCTGCCGGCCACGGCCCTGGTCACCGGCGCCTCGCGCGGCATAGGCCGCGCCATCGCCCTCAGCCTCGCCGCGCGCGGTCTGAATGTATACATCACCTACGCCTCCAAGGAAGACGAAGCGAGCGCCGTGGTCGCGGACATTGCCAAGGCCGGCGGTACCGCCGCCGCTTTTCGCCTCAACGTTGCCGATTCCTCGGCCATAGCCGAATTTTTTGCGGCGCACATTAAAGATAAAGTTCACCTCACCGCCCTGGTCAACAACGCCGGCATCACCAAAGACGGCTTTCTCATCCGCATGAAGGACGAGGACTTCGACAACGTGCTCGGCATCAACCTGCGCGGGGCCTTCATCTGCGCGCGGGAAGCGGCCAAAATCATGTCCCGCCAGCGCAGCGGAGCCATCATTAATATCACCTCCGTGGTCGGCCAAATGGGCAACGCCGGGCAAGCCAACTACTGCGCGGCCAAAGCCGGGCTCATCGGCCTGACCAAGTCCATGGCCAAGGAACTGGCCGCGCGCAACATCACGGTCAACGCCGTGGCCCCCGGCTTCATCGAAACCGATATGACCGCAAACCTTCCCCCCGAAGTGCGCAAAAACTACGCCAAAGCCATTCCCTTAGGCCGCTTCGGCTCCGTGGAAGACGTGGCGCAGGCCGTGGCCTTCCTGGCCTCGCCCGGCGCAACCTACATCACCGGGCAGGTCATCGCCGTCAACGGCGGGCTTTATTGCTGAGCGAAGACATTACGTAGAGGGAAACCTTGAGGGGCGCGCCCCTTGGGGGTTCCCTCTCCCGGCTGCCTACGTTCACCCCCCCTCCCGGTCCGCAAAAAAAATTAAAATTATGGGCTTAGGGCATTCCCTTTGACCGCGGTCCTTGATATATAGAATGCGCCCCGACCGGCATGACCTTACGCGGAAGCGGTTTTAGCGGCTTTAAGCCGAGATCCCCCGCGCCTGCAAGCGGCGCCGGTTAGCAAAACAGACGACACTGCATGACAAATGGAGGAAAACATGTCCGTTGAGGAAAAAGTTAAGAAAATCATTGTGGATCAACTTGGCGTTTCGGCCGATGAGGTAAACATGGACGCTTCGTTCGTGGAAGATCTGGGTGCGGACTCTCTGGACCTCACCGAACTGATCATGGCCATGGAAGAAGAGTTCGGCATTGAAATCGGCGACGAAGACGCTCAGAAAATTCTGAAAGTTAAAGACGCCGTGGCTTATATCGAGAAAAACGCGGGCTGATCCGCGCGGGAGCCTCAAGGCTTCATATACGCAAGCTTGCAAAGGCGTGAAGGCCGGATGATTTTTCCGGCGTTCACGCCTTTTTTGTGCCTGAAAACCGCGCTCCGGAGCCCGCGCCGGGGGCCCGGCAAACTTTCGCGTAACTTTGCCCGCGGCGGCAATTTACGGCTGTACAAACGCCCCCTGATTTGATACGCACCTCTTTTCAAGTACTTTCACCTTGTATTTAACTGGTAAAAATCCGGTAATGCCCGGCGCTCTGCAATATTGTAAATAAACAAACATCTTTGGAGGATGCATGTCCAAAAAACGAGTAGTGGTCACCGGCCTTTCCGCCTTCACCCCTTTGGGCCTCGGCCTTGAAGCTTCCTGGAGCGCCCTGCTTAGCGGCGAATCAGGCATCGGTCCCATCACTTCTTTTGACGCAAGCGAATACGCGGCCCGCATCGCCGGTGAACTTAAAGGCTTTAATCCTGAGGACCATATACCCGCCAAAGAAGCCCGGCGCATGGACCGCTTCGCCCAAATAGCCGTGGCCGCCGGCCTTGAAGTACTGAAGCACGCGGGCTACGCCGTTAACGACGACAACGCCCGCCGGGTGGGCTGCATGCTGGGCGTGGGCCTGGGCGGCCTGCAAACCATTGAGACTTTCCACTCCAAACTTCTGGAGGCCGGTCCCAACCGCATCTCTCCGTTTATGATTCCCATGCTCATTTCCAATATCGGGCCGGGGCAGATTTCTATTTTTACCGGAGCCAAAGGCACCAATCTGGCGCTCACCAGCGCCTGCTCTTCGGGCCTGCACGCCATCGGCTACGCCTACAGCGAAATTTTGCTGGGCCGCTGCGACGCGGTCATCACCGGCGGCGTGGAATCGACCATCACGCCCTTGGGCGTGGCCGGGTTTACGGCTTTAAAGGCGCTGTCCACCTCGCGCAATGACGATCCCGCCAAGGCTTCCCGCCCTTTTGACAAAGACCGCGACGGCTTTGTCATGGGGGAAGGCGCAGGCTTTTTGCTGCTGGAATCCCTGGAATCAGCCCTTAAGCGCGGCGCGACCATTTACGGCGAAGTGTGCGGCTTCGGCGCCACGGCCGATGCCTTCCACATCACCGCGCCCGATGAAAAAGGCGAGGGCCTCGCCAATGCCATGCGCCTGGCTGTGGAAGAAGGCGGCATCGCGCCTGCGGACATTGATCACATTAACGCCCACGGCACCTCCACTTATCTCAATGACCTCATTGAAACCAAGGCCATTAAGGCTGTGTTCGGCGAACATGCCTACAAAATAGCCGTCTGCGCCAACAAGTCCCAGACGGGGCACCTATTGGGCGCTGCCGGAGGCATGGAAAGCGTGTTCACGGTTATGGCCCTCCACACCGGCACAGTGCCGGGCACCCTCAACTACGAAACTCCGGACCCGGAATGTGACCTTAATTATATGGGCGGCGGCGCCAAAAAGCTCGATCCCCGCTACGCTCTGTGCAACTCGGCCGGATTCGGCGGCACCAACGCCAGCATTTTGTTTAAAAAGTACGAAGCCTGAATTTAAAGGCCCTCCCGGTCCGGTTTTTCGCCAAACAGCGCCGGACGATAATTATAATGAAGCAGGAAGGTATATGATGGAAGAGTTACTCATGCAAGACCCGGAACTGGGCCGGGCCATTATTTCGGAAGTTGACCGCCAGGTCAGCAAGCTGGAGCTCATTGCCTCGGAAAACTTCGTGTCCACGGCTGTGCGCCAGGCCCAGGGCTCGGTGCTCACCCACAAATATGCCGAAGGCTACCCCGGCAAGCGCTACTACGGCGGCTGCGAATTTGTGGATGTGGCCGAAAACCTGGCCATTGACCGAGCCAAAGCCATCTTCGGCGCCGAATACGCCAACGTGCAGCCTCACTCCGGATCCCAGGCCAACATGGGCGTTTACTACGCCGCCCTCACCCCCGGCGACACCGTCCTTGCCATGGACCTTTCCCACGGCGGGCACTTGACCCACGGCAGCCCGGTGAACTTCTCGGGCCGCACCTATAAAATCGTGCCTTACGGCGTGGTGCGCGAAACCGGCCGCATCGATTACGACCAACTGCGCTCTCTCGCCCAGGAACACAAGCCCGCAGCCATTATCGCCGGCGCTTCCGCCTATGCCCGCATTATCGATTTCAAGAA
>CBDTYX010000150.1:0-5368 GCA_965364745.1 uncultured Desulfovibrionaceae bacterium
GCCAGATAATACTACATTCCAGATACTTACTTTACACCTACAAATCCCCTTGGGGACGCCAAATTTCAAAAGGGCCCGGATCAAAAGATCCGGGCCCTTTTTTCCTGCCGGCCTCCTGCCGCCGTTTTTCAGATCCTAAAGCAGCATTGCCAAACAGCGCGGGGGTTTTATCTTCAAATCAAAATATCTTTGCCCCAAAGCCTGAGGTATGGAGAGACAAGGCCCCCATCCGCCCTTAACAGCGGCCGCGGGGCGGGTGCGCTGCAATACGCAAAGGCTGAACAAATCCACGGAGCAACTTACACGTGAAACGCGACCTGATGATCGACGCGCTCAAGGGCATGGGCATCGCACGGTGGTTATCGGCCACATTGAGGGTTTCTGGTTCACCCTCATGCCGGTGTACTCCTTTCACATGCCCCTGTTCTTCTTCATTTCCGGGCTGTTTTTCAGCGAGCGCCAGCGGCGCGATTTCTTTTTTGTGGTCGGCGGCGTCATTCAAAACCTGGTCGTGCCCACCTTTACCGTGGTCGTGTTTTACGGCGGAGTGCAGGCCGTACTTAATCACTTCGGGATCATGCCCGACCACCCGACCTTTCCGGGGTGTTCAGGTTCGGCACCAAACTGCTGGACACCTACGGGCACCTCGGCTGCCGCTTTTGCATCTATCTTTATTTTTATCTCATCCATCAGCGCGTCTCGGCCTTTATCCAGGCGCGCGCGGGCTGCCGGCCGGAAAGCGTGGCCCATTCGGCGGTCTGGCTGTATTTGGCTCTGGCCGTCATCTGCATGCACACTTCCATGCAAATTTACGGCGGCTACAGCCTGAATGAAAAATGGGACGCCCTGGCCCAAAACCAAGAGCTGGTTCTGCTCATCCGTCTGGACTTCGGCGCTTTCTTCTACTATCTCGGCTCCTGCTTCGCCATGCTGCGCCGCAGCCGCGACATCCTCACGCCCTGGCTCTTTGTGACCTTACTGGTCAGCGTAGCCGTCTGCCGCATCTGCTATTACTTAACCGACGGGCGCCCCGACTTCTCCATGCAAATCATGCACTTCCCCTACCCGGTAACCCCGTTTGTAATCAGCCTGACCGGCATCGGCATGCTGTACGCGGCCGCCGCCCTGCTGGCCCGCGTCCGCGCTGTGGCTGGCCCCCTGGCCGTGCTGGGGCGGCGCTCCTTCTCCGTCATGTCTCACCATATTTTCGCCTTCCTGCTGCTTAACCTCTGCCGCATGGCCCTGGGCCTGGCGGCTAAAGAGCAGCTCGTCGATCCTTATTTCAAATGGAAAGAACACTACACGCACCTCGTCTATCTGCTGGCGGGCCTGGCCTATCCCCTCTTGTTCTTCTGGCTGCCGGGCAAGACGGGCGGCATGCCGGCCAGGCGCAACAACCCGCGCAACCTGGAGAAAGAGGCTTTTTAAACCGCCGCTCTACCTGCTCTCCCGAACACGCGAACAGCGCGGGCAAAGTCTCGGCTTTGCCCGCGCTGTTCTTCTTATTGAGCTATAATTAAAAAATGCCTTACGCGTTCAGGCCTCCCGCCGCCCGACCACATCCGAGCCGAACTGGGCCAGGTACTTGCCGAACTTGTGGTAGTGGTCGCGCAGGGCCTCTTCTATCTGCACCGGGTCCCTGGTGCAGGCCGCATCGTACAGTTCCTTGTGCCGGGCGTAAAAGACCTTGGGGTCGTCGGCCTGCACCCACTGGTGGTACAAAAGCAGATGCTCGGCGCTGCGGTAAAACTTGTGCACCACGCCAAGCAAAGCCTGGTTGTCGACCTTGGACAGCAGCGTGTCGTGAAATTCAAAGTCCAAATCGGAAATCTTGTCCAAGTCCCCGCTGCCGTAGGCCAATTCCTTTATTTCCTCAATGAGGCATTCCATCTGCCGAAAATCGCGGTCCTCCAGCAAATGAATGGTTTGCGACACCCCATAGCCTTCCAGCACGCCGTTCAGCGTGTATACGTCCATGATCCGCTTGGCCGTAGGCGAGGCCACGGTGATGCCTTTGTGCGGCTCGCTTTGCAGAAGGCCCATGGTGCACAGCTCGGCCATGGCCTCGCGCACCGGCGCCCGGCTTATCTTCAGCGTTTCCGCGATATATATTTCTTTGATATGTTCTCCGGCCTTAATCTCGCCCTTGACAATGGCGTCACGAATATAATTCATGGCCTGGATTTTACATGTCGGAGTGCTCATTTAAACCACCATATTTATTGATGCGCCCAAGCTCTTTGCTGCTCGGCGATTGCACATCCCATGCGCAAGAGGCCTCCGCGCCGGGCAAAAGCTTGTCGGTATTAATTAAATAAGCGTTTGTGCGCTGATAAGTCAAGTTCAACCATCTACAAGCAAAAATCCAGGCAAAAATATAGGCCTGTAATCGTTCTATTCTCCACCGGAAGATAATTTCCTGTTTTTCTTTGTGGGCAAAAAGGGCTTTTCCCGCCGGCTGACAGCCACGCTCAACAGAATGGCGGCGCAACACACGGCTTGCAGCAGGGTCAGGCGTTCGCCCATGACCAGGATGCTTAAGGCGATGGTAAACACCGGCACCATATTTACAAAGGCGGTCAGGCGGCTCAGCGGCATTTTAGGAATGCAGATATTCACCAGCGTGTAAACCCCAAAAGTGGTGACCACGCCGGACAAGACCAAAAGAGTGGTGGGCCGGACCGGCCAAGCCGCAGGCAGTGGCGTGCCGGAAAAAATAATGACCGGAATAATGAACACGCTGCCCGCAAAAGCTTGCACCACGGCGGAAAACATAAGCGGATACGGCATGGAAAAGCGGCGCAGGGATATATAATAGCCGGAAGAGCATAAGATGGCCGCGATGAGCAGGCAATTGCCCAGTACCGGATCAGGCGCGTATGCGCTGCTGGTGGCCGTGGTGTTCAAAAGGGCGATGGCGCCCACCGCGATAATGAATCCGAGCAGGGCATAGCCTCCGGGGCGCTCTTTGATGGTCACCCAGGCCACCAGAGTCACCACTATGGGCAGGCAGGCGGTAATTACCGCAGTTTGGGCCACGGTGGTGTATTTCATGCCGAAACTGAGAAACAGAATATAAAAACAAGGCTCGCAAAAAGCCGCGAACAAATATACGCGCCAGTGCCGCCAGGTCACGCTGCGGGCGATTTTCAGCAGACGGACGTTAAATACCGCTACAAAAGCGCAGAGCCCGAAAAACATGCGCCCGAAAGCGGCAATGAACGGGTCGAAGTACAGCAGCACTTCCTTAAAAATAATCACGCCGGCCGCCCAACAAAATACGCCGGCCAGCATGGTCAGGGCGGCGTTGCGGGGGGTGTCCAACCAGGATTTTGAGGCGGAGGCGGACTCAAATTCTGCAGCCATGCTCATACGTCCTTATGCATTTAAGTTTGGCAAAGGCGTTTAGCGGCGAAAGCAAGCGCCGCCTGCGCCTTTGTCGCAGGCGGCATTACGCTTCGCTGCACACCGCCGGAGCATTCCATCAACAGATTATTCCAAAGTAAAGTAAAATGCTCTAAATAAAGTCTACCGCGCCTCACACTGCGTTGCAGCATCATGCGGCGTCAGCGGACAGCGCACGGGCGTCCGGCGCCGAATATAGAAAAAGGGGCGTATCCGTCTTTCCGGATACGCCCCCATACCTTGCCTCTTCCTCATCCGGCGCTGAACAAATAGTTCGGCAGCCAGGTGATGATTTCCGGAAAAACCATGCACAGGATAAGCATACACAGCTGAATGATCAAGAACGGGAAAATGGATATGTAAATGTCCTTGATTGTAATCGAGGGCGGGGCCACCGCCTTCATGTAAAACAAGTTCAGCCCATACGGCGGCGTGAGATACGCCATCTGCATGTTCAACACGTACAAAATGCCGAACCAGGCCGGGTCAAAGCCCAAGCCCTTGATAATAGGCACGTAGATGGGCATGCACATGAACAGGATGCCGATGTCATCCAGAAACATGCCCAGGGCGAAGAAGCTGAGCTGCATGGCGATAAGCACATACCAGGGGTTGATTTCCGAGCCCACCACCACGTTTCTGATCAGAGCCGTGGCCCCGAGACCCGTGTAGGTTTTGCTGAAAATCAGCGCGCCGATGATGATGTACCCGGCAAAGCCGGCCAGCTCAAAGGTGCGTACCGTGGCCTGGGTCAAAATCTCCCTATTCATCTTGCCCTGAAGGCTGGAGCCGATGAGCACCAGGGCGCAGCCCAGGGCCGCGGCTTCTGTGGGCGAAGCGAAACCGCTGAAAATAGAGATCATAATGCCGCCGGCCACCAGAAGCGGCAGGGCTATGTACTTGAGAGAACTGATCTTTTCAGGGAAGCTTGCGCGCTGCTCGGGGGGCAAAGCCGGACCCAGCTTGGGGTTGAGCAAACAGCGGATGCCGATGTAGATAATGTAGGTTGTAGCCAGAATGAGCCCGGGAACCACGCCGCCGGCAAACAGCTTGCCCACGGACACGTCGCTCAAAAACCCATACATGATCATCATCATACTGGGCGGAATGAGGAAACCCAAAGCCCCGCCCGACATAACCAGGCCCACGGTCAGGCGTTTGTTGTAACCTTTGGCCAGCATGGCCGGCACCACAATGGTGCCCAAGGAAAGCACCGTGGCGCCGCTTATGCCGACCATGGCCGCCATAAGCGCGCATACGGCCACTGTGCCCATGCCTAGGGCCCCGCGCAAACCGCCAGCCCATTTATAGATTGTGTCGAACATCTCGCCCGCGATGCCGGAGTAGTGGAGCAAAAAACCCATAAATAAATACAGCGGCAACGCGGTGAGCACGATATTGGACATCAGGTCGACCATGGCGAAATAAATGCCGTCCAGAGCAAAGGCGCCCCACAGAAAATAAGTGGACAACACGCCCACCGAGCCCAGGCAGAAGGTAATGGGCACCCCGATGAGCATGAGGCACACCATGGACGTGAACATCAATGCGGTAATTTCAAAAGGGCTCATTTCTTCAACTCCTCTCCGGTAATGACCATCCACAGATTCTTCACGAAATCGGACAATGTCTGCAACAGCAGAAACAACGTGCCGATGGCCACAATTGTGCGCAGATGATAGAGAGGCTGCCCAAACGGCGTGTTGGACACTTCACGCACGTTCCAGGAAATAACGGCATTGTCGATGGCTTTCCAGGATAAGACGACGCAGAAAATGAACCCGCAAACAAACGTGATCATGTCTAATGCGGCCTGGGTGCGCGGCTTCCACTTATTGTAGAGAGCGTCCATGCGCACCTGGGCCTTGGCCAGCAGAGAAGGCCCGCCCGACCAAATAATGTACACTGCGAAAATCATCCAGGTCATTTCCATAGCCCAGATGGTCGGCTTATTGAAAAATTT
>CBDTYX010000151.1:0-5358 GCA_965364745.1 uncultured Desulfovibrionaceae bacterium
AGAGGGTTCGGGAGAGGGGAACCGTTAGGGGATTATCCCCTAACGGTTCCCCTCTCCCGTTACTTTCGCGCCTAACTAACTCTTCCGGCCCAGTTCTTCGGAGCGCTCAAACGAGGCTTTGAGGGCGTCGGCGATGTGGCCGCGCACCGCTGTGCGCTCAAGGTGCAGGGCGCCGGCCACGGTGGTGCCGGCCGGGGAGGCCACCATGCTGTAGAGGTCGGCCAGGGATTTGCCGCTCTCCAGGGCCAGCTTGGCCGAGCCCAAGGAGACGCGCAGGACCATGTCCACGGCTTCGGGCCGGGTGAAGCCCAGGGCCACGGCCCCTTCCACATAGCCCATCCAGAGCTGGAACATGAAGCCGGGGCCGCTGCCGGCCACGGCGGTGAAGGCCGAGATTTCAGCTTCGCTGCTTAGTTCGTAGACTTTGCCCAAGGAGGCGAGCAGGTCGCGGATAAGCCCGGTTTGGGCCGGGGTGAGCTTGGGGTCGTCAAAGACCACGGCGAAGAGGCCCTCCTGCACAAGCAGGGTGGTGGTGGGCATGGTGCGCACCACAGGGCAGGCGTGGCCGGCGGCGGCGCGGATGTCCGCGGCTTTGATGCCGGCGGCGATGGAGACCAGGACCTGGCCGGGCGCAAGCTCAGGGGCGAGCTCGGCGGCCAGGCCGGCAACGAGTTTGGGCTTGACGCAGAGAAAGATGACCTCGGCGTCTTTGGCGGCGGCGAGGGGCGAGGCGGCCGTATTAAGACCGATTTTGGCGGCAAGGCCCTTAAGCTTTTCCGCATCGGGGTCAAAGCCGGTCAGGCGAAGGTTCCGGTCTTTAAGGCCGGCCAGGCCGATCGCCAGGGCCGCGCCCATATTGCCGCAGCCGATGACGGCTATGCGCAGATCTGCGCTCATTTCACCTGCTCCAGGGAGTTGAAGAAGTAGGCGATTTCGTAGGCCGCGGTTTCCGGGGCGTCGGAGCCGTGCACGGAGTTGCACTGCAGGTTTTTGGCGTAGGTTTTGCGGATGGTGCCGGGCTCGGCCTTTTCCGGGTTGGTGGCGCCCATGAGCGTGCGGTAGCGGGCGATGGCGTCCTTGCCTTCCAGCACGGAAACCACGATGGGGCCGGAGCACATGTAATCGGTGAGTTCGCCGAAGAAGGGCTTTTCTTTATGCACGGCGTAGAAGCCTTCGGCTTCGGCCTTGGTCAGGTGCAGCATTTTCATGGCCACGACGCGCAGGCCGGCTTCTTCAATCATTTTGACGATGGCGCCGATGAGGTTGCGTTCGGTGGCGTCGGGCTTGATAATGGACAGAGTGCGTTGCATATGTGTATCTCCTTATGCATAAGTAATATTATTGCGGGAAGCGAAAAATTCGCCGCGGCAAATGCGGGCACCTGCCTTTTCGCCTAAAAACGGGCCGGGGTCAATGCCTTGCATTTGCGCCTGGCGAGGCGGCAATCAAGCCGCCGGGCGATTGTGGGGCAAAGTTCGGGCTTCGGCTATTTTTGTGACGCTTTTGCGGTAATTTTGCTCGGACGGGTTTTTTCCAGACTGCGCAGCAGCAAGTGTATGCCCAGGGTGGATAAAAGGCAGCTTAAGGTTGGTCCTATGGGCGTGCCGAAAGATGAGAAGAGCCGGTATGCGGCAACGCCGCAGCCGAGCGAGACGAGACCGCAAGGGGAAATGTCGCGCGCTCTTTCGTCCCTGCGCAGCAGGAAGTAGTCGGTGAACAAGACGGCGCTGAGCGGGGCAAAGATTGCGCCGATGCAGTGCAAAAAGCCGATGTACACTTCACTGTTCCAGAACAGGGCGGCCAGGGCGCCGATGACTACAATCAAAAGTACGGCCGGGCGTTCGGGAAGCTTTGGCGAAATATTGCGCGCCGAGGCCACGGCGGAATACACATCCAGAAAAGTAGTCGCCACGGTGGAAAAAACCAGTACGGCGAGCGCGGCAACGCCCAGGCCGGCGGCCATGAGCATGGGGGTGGGGCTGGATTCTCCGGTTAGAAGCGCCCCGGCAAAACCGAGGCCGTACATCCACACACTGCCGATAAAATAGCCTAGGGCCGGGGCAAGGCAGGCGCTGCGGGCGCTTTTGGCCCTGCAGGCGTAATCGGCCACCAGGGGAAACCAGCTCAGGGGCATGATCAGGGAAAGCTCGAATGCTTCGCTGAAGGCCAGGGGCGCTTGTGGGGGCGGGGCGGCAATATCCGGGTCGGCTGTGTGCCCGCAGAGCACCCAGGTGGTCAGTAGTCCGAGAAGCGCTAGGAGAATGACCGCGATGGTGTTGGCGGAATATTTGCCCCGGCTTTCCCGCAGGGCCCAGATGGCGACGAGGCAGGCCAGAAACAAAACAGCGCCCCTAGGCGACTCGAAGCCCCACAGGGTGCGGGTGATGCCGCCAAGCGCCTGGGAATTGAGCTGGAGCATCACGGCCGTCCAGCCCAGGAGCTGCATGACGTTGGCCAGGGAAAGCAACCAGGAGCCGCGCCGCCCGAAGGCTATGCGCGTGCACATGAGCGAAGGCATGCGCTCTTTGAACCCCAGGTAGCCCATAAGTCCAAGCAGGCACGAGCCCGCAACGTGCCCGGCCAAAAGCGCCGTGAGCCCCGTAACCGGCCCGGCTGCGGACATGAGGCCTCCTGTTTGGATTTCAGCCACGGACATGGCCGCGCCAAACCAGAGCAAGGCAAGGGGAAACCAGGAATAGGCTTTGTCGAAATTCATCTGCGCCTCCAGCGGGTATGGCCAAAATGCCGGAAGGGGGAGGCGGCCGGAAATGACCCAGGCGCGGAATCCGAACTCCCTCCGGCGGTATTAGCCGCATCAGGTTCAACGGGTATTATCTCAGCTCCGGCCAGGCGTTTGGGCTCGCCGGGGCACCCCGTTCGGACGCGCGAAAGGAGCTTTCGCGCAGAAATGCATATAAGGCCAAATACAAAAAGAAACAATATGTTTTAAGAGTGGGGTTTTGCGCATACCCATCGGCCCGCCGTTCACCATTTTCGCTGGGGGCAGGTTTGGGCTGGCATTTGAGGGTCGCCTCAAAAACCGCGTTTTCGGCTTTTCGCGTTGCGCGGCCGCCGCCTTCCTGGCGGCCGGATAACGTCGCAGCAGTTTTCCGGCGGCTGTCTTTTTTGAGGCTAGTCTTTGCCCAGCAGCTCTTTGGCGGTGACGATGCGCACGTTGGCGGGCCGGGAGTTTTGCCAGGCGCGCAGGGCGGCGATGGTTTGCGGGTAGGGGTGGCCGATGGCTATGGCCCAACCTTGTTTTACGGACAGGCGGGCGGCGGCGTTGAGCTGGTGGGTGATGCTGCGGGCGTCTTGCACGTTGTCCAGGAAAATGTCGCGTTTGAGCGCGGCAAAGCCTTTGGCCCGGGCCAGGGAATAGAAGAGGCTGTGATCGTGGGTGATGCTGTCGAGCACGAACAGATCCTTGCCCTGCATGGCCGCGAGCACGTCAGTGATGACCCGGCGATCCTGGGTGGCTTTGGAGCCCATGTGGTTGTTCAGGCCCACGGCGTAGGGCACCAGCTTCAGGTTGGCGGCCACCGTGGCCCGGATCTCGGCGTCGCTCATGCTGGTAAACACGGCGCCGGGGCCGGGTTTGTCGCGCGGGTAGGAGACCGGTTCCATGGGCTGGTGAATCATTACTTCGCGGCCGGCGGCGTGGGCTGCTTCCGCGCTGGCCTTGGCATGGGCGGCGCGGGGCCAGACGGCCAGGGTCACCGGGAAATTCAGCGAGGTAAGGGCGCGGGCGGCGCTAAGGTCGGCGCCGATGTCGTCAATGACGATGAGCAGGCGGCCCGGTCGGCCCGGGGCCACGGAAGGCCCGGCGGGGGCGGCGGCTTCCGCGCTCTCGCTGTCCAGGGGCTGGTAAATGAGCTCGTGGGTGGCCACGCCCTCTACGGCAATGGTCCAGCGGCCGGGGGCCGTGACGGCAATGGCCGCGGGGGGGCGCATTTTGGGCAGGGTGTCGGCCAGTTCCGCCATAACCCGGCCCACGGCGGCCTCTTGCTCCGCTTTATCGCCATAGGCGCTGAAATTGAGCACCTGGAAGAGGAAAGCCGTTTCTCCGGTTACACTGGGCTGCACATCCACGAGGCGCGGGCTGCCGCGGGAGAGGCCTTCCTGCTCCATGGCCCGGCGCAGGATTTCGTCAATGCGCACAATGCTGTCTTCCAGGGGCGAGAGCACAAATGCGGCGCCTGACGGGGGCGGCGTGTCTGTTTCCGGGCCGGGGGCGGCCATAATTTCGGCCAGGGGGGTGACGGGCGGCTCCTGCCCGGAAGAGTAGGCCGCTGAGCCGTTGGCTGCCTGGCCGTGCGCGGCGGGGGCGGTTGCGGCAGGAACGTTTGCGGCCGCGTTGTTTTGGGCTTCGGGTGCGCCGAGGTCCACGGCGCTGTCGGTAACGGCCAGGTTAAGGAGGTCGAGGCCGCGCGGGGCCAGAGCGTAAAGCAGGCCGCCGCCCAAGACCAGCACCAGGGCAAAGGCGCGGATAAAAAGCGCAAGGCTGCCGCGTTTGGCGGTTTTACGGCGGCCGGGCCGGCGTTTGGCCGCGTTTTTATATTTGGCCCCGGCAGCCCCGCTTTTGCCGGAAGATGCGCCGCTTTTGGCGGTTTTGCGACCGGCTTCAGCCGGCTTGCGGGCCCCGGCGGCCGGTTTCTTAGTTTCGGAAGCTTTGCGCGCATCTTTTCCGGCCGCGCTTTTGGGCGCGTCCTTCACGGGCGTGTTTTTACGCGCGGCGCTTTTGGGTTTGGCGGTTTTGGGCGTTTTAGCAGGGGCCATCATGAATGGTCTAATAGATCAACAAGGTTATTTCATCAGCCCAATACGGGTTAAGGCGGGGGAGAGGTTCGGAGAGGGGGAACCTGAAGGGGCATGGCTCCTTTGGGCTCCCCCTCTCCGTAATTATCGCTTTACAGCTACTGCACCGCTTTGAAGCGGGGCAGGCCTTTGACCAGTTGCAGGGCCATGCGCAGCTGGTTGTCTTTGGCCATAGCTTCGGACACTTCTTCGGCCTGTTTGGCGGCTTTGTCGCTGCGGGGCGGCCGGGCCGTCGATTTGTCCTTGTCTTCGGCTTTGTCTTTGTCGGCATTTTCCAGGTGTCCGGGCAGGTTTTGCTCGCGCACGGACCAGGTGGGCGCGCCTTCTTTGGCGGCCTCGGCGGCGGCCGGGTCTTCAAAGGGCACCACGATATCCGGGGCGATGCCTTCGCCCTGGATGGACTTGCCGTTGGGCGTGTAATAAATGGCGGTGGTCAGCTTGACCCCGGCGCCGTCGGGCAGGGGGTAGATGCTTTGCACCGAGCCTTTGCCGAAGCTTTGCTCGCCCACAAGCAGGGCGCGGTTGTGATCGCCCAGGGCGCCG
>CBDTYX010000152.1:0-5333 GCA_965364745.1 uncultured Desulfovibrionaceae bacterium
CTAAAGTGTTTTTCCGAAAAGACCGCAAGGCGGAAGATTGCTTCCTGCCTTGCGGTCTGCAAGTGTGTTTTTAAAGGGCACAGAGTGAGTCTTTATTCGTCATCCGCATTTTTGGTTTTGCTTGCGGTCCGCGTTTTCTTGGGCTTTTCTTCGGAGGAAGGCTCAGCTGTTGCGGTTTTCTTTGCTGCGGTCGGTTTTTTTTCAGCAGCCGGCTTTTTTTCTGCGGCCGGTGCTTTTTCCGTCGCAGCCTTCTTTTTAGGTGTGGCCTTCTTGGGGGCGCCAGCCGCATCAGCCGCGGAGGCGTCGATTTCCGTAACCACAGCCGCATTATAAATCACATCCAGCGCTTTTTCAGTCAGCATGCGATCGCGCAAGGAGTAAATAAGATTCTGCTCAATATAATATTGTTTAAGCGCTTTGGCCTCCATGCCGCTGCGCTGCGCAAGGTTTTCCAGGCGACGTTCCACTTCTTCGGGCGTCACATCCAGTTTTTCATTGTCCGCGATAGAAAGGAGCATGATCTGGCCTTTGACGTAGCTTTCCGCATCTTTGCGGGCTTGCGCCTTCAACTCGTCGCTGACTTCTTCCGCCGCGGCTCCGCCTTTGGCTCTGGAGTTGCGGTATTTTATTTCATCAACAACCACATTGGCATGATGCTCCACCAGTGATTCGGGCAGGGGATAGTCAACCGCATCCAAGAGTTGCTGCAAAAGCTTGTCCTGGGCCGCTTCCTTGGCTTCATTTTTGCGGTTTATCTGATAGGAGTCGGCAATGCTCGAGCGCATTTTTTCCACAGTGCCCGCACCCAGGCGCTGAGCCAATTCTTCGCTGATCTCGGGCACCTTGCGCTGGGCAATGCCTTGCAGGGAGACTTTCAGCAATAAAGTCTTGCCCGCGATATCCTTGTTGACCATCTCTTCGGAAAAAGTAATTTCTTTTTCGCCGCTTTCGCCGGGCTTCAGAGTTTTGATCAGCTCTTCCAGTTCCGCAACAGCTTCTTCCTTGCCCAAGATGATCTGATAATTGGAGGCGGTCATTGACTTAACGGGCTCGCCATTTTCAAAAGCGCTGAAGTCAACATAGACGACTTCACCATCCGCCGGCGAGCGGGCTTCCTCCACAGGCACTATTTCCGCAAGGCTTTCCCGGATGCGGGAAAGCGTGTCTTCAATTTCTTGCTCTTGCACTTCGGCCTTGTATTCTTCCACAGCCAGGCCTTTGTATTCGGGCAGCTCAAAAGTGGGGAACACCTCGAATTCAATGGTAAACTTGAACGGTTTGTTGCGTTCCGGGTCCTCGTGGTCCAGTTCCACTTTGGAAGCCGGCTTAATTTTCAATTCTTCAAAAATTCGGGAAATGGAGTTATCCACAGTGCTGGTCATGGCTTCGCTGTAAACTTCCCGGCGATAACGGGATTCAATGAGGCCGGGAGGCACCTTGCCTTTACGAAATCCCGGCAGGCGCGCTGATCTGGTGTATTCAGCCAGGGCGGCATCAATGGCCTTATTGATATCCGGGGTGGGCACGGTCACCTGAATTTTTTTCTTTACCGCTGAGAGGTCTTCAACTTTATATTCCATGTCCAAACGACTCCTTGCTCATTTCATATTAATTTCGCGTCTGTTAACGACGACGTCTGCGTTAGCGAAACTCGTCCGCAGACTGAAAAGCATAGCGAGTTGGTAGCCGAGGCGGGACTTGAACCCGCAAACCCGTAAGGGCGCCAGCTCCTAAGGCTGGTGTGTTTACCAATTTCACCACCCGGCCCGACTGTATAGCCCGCGTATAGCGCGTTCGTGACATTGCCATACAAAGCGCTGCATTTCAAGCATTTTTGCAAGCATAAGCCCCTGCGTTCAAAAAGGCGGGTCCCGGCAGAATTGACGGCGCCCGCCATTACGTAGCGGGCGCCGTTTTTACAAGGTCCTATCTAGTCTTTTTAAGCTTGGGCAACAGCCGGGCGGTCGGACGTCTTGGCCGGTTTGCGGGGTTTGCGGGCGATCTCTTCAGTTTTCGCGAGCGTGCCGTGTTCTCTTTTAGGGCTACCGGTTGTTTTTTGGGCTTTCAAGCTTTCTTTGCCGAACGCCAGAGGAATGATTTCCTCAAAGCGGCTGACCGGGATCACTTTGATCTTGGCCAGCAATTCCGCCGGAATTTCTTCCAGGTCCTTGGCGTTTTGTTTTGGGATGGCAACGCGTTTAATGCCTCTGGCCACGGCGGCCAGAATTTTTTCTTTGATGCCGCCCACGGGCATAACTCTGCCGCGCAAGGTGATTTCACCGGTCATGCACAGGTCCGAAGCCACGGGTTCGCCCGACAAAATGGAAATGAGCGCCGTGGTCAAGGTTACTCCGGCTGAAGGTCCGTCTTTGGGCGTGGCGCCGGCCGGCACGTGGATATGAATATCCTCATCTTCGGCAAAACCGGGATCAATGCCCAGCTTGGCGGATTTACTGCGAATGTAGCTCACTGCAGCCTGGGCGCTTTCACGCATGACATCGCCGAGCTGCCCGGTGAGAATAAGTTTGCCTTTGCCTTTCATTACCGCCGCTTCCACATAGAGCACTTCGCCGCCGTAAGGCGTCCAGGCCAGCCCTTGAGCCAGCCCCGGCATGGTCATCCGCTCTTTTTCGTCATCCAAAAAGCGCGGCGCCCCTAAAAGCTCCTGCAAGAGTTCCGGCGTAACCCTGTAAGGACCGGGTTCATTTTCAGCCTTGCGACGGGCGAGTTTTCGGCACACAGCGCCCAATTCGCGCTCAAGGTTGCGCAAACCGGCTTCACGGGTGTAGCCGTCCACAATTTTGCGAACCACAGCATCAGCCATGCTGACTTCCTTGGCCTTGAGCCCGTTTTCTTTGATTTGCCGGGGCAAAAGGTAACGCTGCGCGATTTTCAGCTTTTCCTGCATGGTGTACCCGGGCAGGCGGATAATTTCCATCCGGTCGCGCAATGGCGGCGGCACAGCCTCAAGGTAGTTGGCCGTGCAGATGAACATGACCTTGGACAGGTCAAAGGCCAGGTTCAGATAGTGGTCCGTAAACGAGTTGTTTTGTTCGGGGTCGAGCACTTCCAAAAGTGCTGAAGCCGGGTCGCCGCGAAAATCAGTGCCCAGCTTGTCGATTTCATCGAGCATGATTACCGGGTTGCGGGTGCCGGCCAATTTCACGGCCTGGATAATGCGGCCGGGCATGGCGCCCACATAGGTGCGGCGGTGTCCTCTGATTTCCGCTTCATCGCGCATGCCGCCCAAGGACATGCGTTGGAATTTGCGTCCCAGGGCCCTGGCAATGGAGCGGCCCAAGGAGGTTTTGCCCACGCCGGGAGGGCCCACGAAGCACAGAATCGCGCCCTTGGACGAAGGGTTGAGTTTGCGCACGGACAAATATTCCAGAATGCGTTCCTTGACCTTGTCCAGGCCGTAGTGGTCCTCATCCAGGATTTTTTTGGCTTCCTTGATGTCCAGGCGGTCGCGGGACTGCTTGCTCCAAGGCAGTTCAATGAGCCAGTCTAAATAGGTGCGCACCACCGCGGCTTCCGATGAATCACCGTGCATGGTGGTCAGACGCTTGAGCTGTCGATTGGCCTCGGCCCTCGCTTCTTTGGGAAGTTTCGCCTTGTCCAGGGCTTTGCTCAGCTCGTCAATGTCGTCATCGCCTTCAGCTGTGTCGCCAAGTTCCTTGCGGATGGCTTTGAGCTGCTCGCGCAGAAAATAGTCGCGCTGGGCTTTATCCATACCCTCCCGCGCGGTGTTTTGAATTTTGGCCTGCACGGAGGCCACCTCCGCTTCCTTGGTCAGTTGCTCAATAACCATGGAAAGGCGCTGCAAGGGGTTCATGCATTCTAAAATGGCCTGGGCATCGGCCACTTTCATGCGCAGATTGGCGGCCACCAAGTCGGCGAGGCGCCCCGGATCGTCCACGCTGTTGAGTACGCCCATAACATCGTTAACCGAAAAGCCGCGCAAGGTGAGTATCTTTTCACTCTCTTCCCTGGCTGTGCGCAATAGGGCTTCCTGCTCCACAGACAGAGGACCGGCATCTTCTTCGGGCATGGCTTCCACGCGCGCGCTTAAGAACGGCCCATAGGCGTCCAGAGACAGCATCTTGGCGCGAGAAACCCCTTGCACCAGAACTTTCAAGCGCCCATCGGACATTTTGAGCATGCGCAAGATTATGCAAATCATGCCCACCTGATAGAGTTCATTTTCGCCCGGGTCTTCGCTCTGGTCGTCTTTTTGAGCCACCACAAACAAGAAGCGGTTGGTGTTCAGCGCCGCATCCACAGCTTGCACGGATTTATCCCGGCCTACAAACAGCGGAATGATCATGTAGTTGAAGACCACCACGTCGCGCAGAGGCAACACGGGCATGACCGGAGGAAACTCAGGTTGTTCAGTTCTTCGGTTAAGCAAGTCATCGTTATCGTCGGAGGACTCGTAAAAAGTGCCGCCGGAGCTTGATCCGCCGGGGGCGTCATAACCCCAGGGCCGGAAAGCCGATGGGGCAAAGCTGTTTTGTGTCGGGCAGGCGGCATTAAAATGTGAAAGAATATCGTTTTCCGTGGCCGGAATCGTCTTGGGCGCGGGGAACTCAAGTTCGAATATGGGACCGAAGGGATTTTTATATTTCAGCATGTGCATGTCCTTAAAAGTATAGTCAAAATCACGGGCAACGGACCAGAAGGCATGAGCAGCGGCCGGTATCGGAATAAGCCCTGATGTGGATGAAAATAAGCATGAATCGGATGCAAGGCAATCTATTTAATTGCCTCTTGGCTGAAAAGTCGTGCCGGGAGCACTTTTTCGGGTGTTAAATGATCCCGGATTCAGCAAGGCTTGTATAATCGTTTTCAGTGACAATCACATGATCGAGCAGGCGGATATCCACCATTCTGGCGGCTTGAACCAAAGTGCGCGTGAGTTCTATGTCCGCTGAGGACGGCTGCGGCGCTCCGCCGGGGTGGTTATGCACCAGAATGATGCCGGTTGCCTTAAGTTCGAGGGCCGGCGCCAGGACAACGGCATTATGCACGTAAATGCGCCCGCCGACGCCTTCCGCCAGTTTTCGCCAGCTGATCAGGCGGTTTTGGTTGTCCAGGTATGCCCCCCACAACTCTTCATGCGCCAAGCCGGTCAGGCGCTCGCGGGCCATATCCGCCACGGCTTGTCCGCTGATTAGCGCTTCTTTATCAAACAGTTGCGATTCGGCGCATCGGGCTTTTATCTCCCTCAGCAGCAGCCAAAAAGTCGCAAGGCTGGGGCCAAAGCCTTTAATTTCTTGCAATTCGGTCACCGGAGCGTCCATAACATTGCGTAGCGATTTAAACCGGGTCAG
>CBDTYX010000153.1:0-5329 GCA_965364745.1 uncultured Desulfovibrionaceae bacterium
GATCCCGGCATTCTGCTCATGCCTGTAGGCGCTCGCGCCCGCGCGCAGCAGCTTGTCCGGGTGCACAAGCAAGCTGGGGAAATAAGCCGGGAAAACTTAGGCGCGGTATCTTTTGTCGATCTGGTGGGCAACCACGGCTGGTAGCCGCCATACGGACTGAAAACTCTTTATTTCACTATACAGGCTGATCATCCATGAAAATTTTTCGCTCCCTACTTGATTGGGTCTGGCGTATGGCCGAGACCGAAGGGGCCATGAAAGTCTTGTTTCTGGTGTCTTTAACCGAATCCGTCTTCTTTCCCGTTCCGCCCGATTTGCTGCTCATTCCCATGGCTCTGGCCCAGCAGAAGAAAGCTTTCCGCATTGCCGGGGTATGTCTTGCGGCTTCGGTAATCGGCGGCGCCATCGGCTATTTTATCGGCGCTTTTTTTATGGACACCATCGGCATGTCCATTGTCAATTTCTACGGACTTACCGACCAGTATGTAGTCGTGCAGGAATGGTATGAGAAATATAACGCCTGGGTGGTGGCCGTGGCGGGATTAACGCCCATTCCCTACAAGTTGTGCACGCTTACGGCCGGCACTTTTCACGTCAATTTTTATGTGTTCTTCATCATGTCCTTTCTCAGCCGGGGAGTACGCTTTTTTGTAGTGGCCGGGCTCATTTATCTGTTCGGACACAAAATCAGATATTTTTTGGAAAAGCGCCTGGATCTCATCTTTGTGCTCTGCATGGTGCTGGTAGTAATCGGGTTTATTATGATCAACTATCTGGAATAGCCAAGCCCAATCCCGTCCGCGGGCTGCGCTAATACCTCTTTTCAGACCGGTCAAAGTGTAGTAGGATGTGCAAATACACCGTTAAAGCCGCGAGGTCTCAAGTGTTTAACCTGGCCAACAAAATTACCCTAAGCAGAATTTTTATTGTCCTTCCCATTGTGATTCTGCTTTACTTTCAGAATAAACTATTCTGCTTGCTGGCCACCATTTTATTCATCCTCGGCGCGGCTACCGATGCCATTGACGGACACATCGCCCGTAAAGAAAAAATGGTCACCAGCTTCGGCAAATTTCTGGATCCCCTGGCTGACAAACTGCTCATTTGCTCAATTTTGATCATGTTTGTGCAACTGGGCTGGGTGCAGGCCTGGGTAACCATCATCATCATCTGCCGTGAGCTCCTGGTAACGGGCCTGCGGGCCATGGCCGCGGACCAGGGCGTGGTCATCGCCGCCGATAAGTACGGCAAAGCCAAAACCATCGTGCAGATCATGGCCCTCATCCCCTTAACTTTGCACTACCCCTGGTTCGGCTTTGACCCGAATCCGCTGGGCATGATTCTTTTATACATCGCACTGATTTTAACTGTGGTTTCCGGAGCCAATTACCTGTGGGCTTTTCACAACCACTGGCTGGTCGAAAGAAAGCAGCCGGCCGCCCCGGAAGATGAAAAGGCCGATTAAGATGTATAATGATGCTTTATATGTGCGGTTGCACAACTGCTTGCAAACTATTCTGGAGTTGGAACCGACCTTTTCAGAGAACACCTTTGAAAACTGCGCCGAGCTGAAAGAATTGTTTGCCATGCTTAAAGACAGCCTAAGCCAACTCGACCAGGTCAAATACGAGCCTGAGGACGTGGAGCGCATTGAGCGCTCTGTGGCTGTTTTTTTACATGCCATAAAGCCTCAGACGCAAAAAGCGGATAAAAAGCTGTACAGCGGACGGATCTTGCAATAATATCGGGACTACGATGTGGTACAAAATTATATTCGTGGTCTCAGTCGTCCTTAATGTGGCACTGTTAAGCCAGTTGATTTGGAGCGACTACGGAATCACCGCATATTGGGAAATTAAAGAACAATACAACGAGCTGGAAGAGCGTATTGAAGACTTCAACCGCAAAAATTTGGAGCTCAGCCGCGAAATACGCCTCTTGCAGTCAGACAAAAGTTATATAGAACGAATGATCCGCAGTCGTTGGAATTTTGTGAGGGAAGACGAAGTTTTGTATATTTTCTCTGAAACCGGCCCTTCCCGCAACACAGGAGCTGCACCTGATGATGGAAAAAATTGAGTGGTACCAGGAAGTCCTGGAAATTGAGCCGAGTTCAAAGGTATTTTTTCCTCTTGCCAAACTCCTGGCCGGCAACAATCAAGTCCAGAAATCCATTGCTGTTCTACAGCAAGGCCTGGATCGCCATCCTGAATTTTTTGAAGCCCGCCTCATGCTCATTGATCTTTTGCAGCAAGAGCAGGCTGCCGCAGCGGCCGTGCGGGAAGTTAAAGAACTCGGCGCCAAACTAATCGCTTATCCCGGCTTCTGGGACGCCTGGGCCGGAAGCGTCGCCGCCGATGATGATAAAGACTTGGCCACCGCGTTACGGCTTATGGCCGCATTTTTACGCCACAACGACCTGTCCTGGTCCGATATCATCAACCAGGGGCTGGCGGCTCTGATCGGAAGTGCGGCGCAGGCGACAGTTGCACCGGCGGCTCAGCCCTGTGCGCCTGTTCGGGAGCCGGTGCGGGATGAATTTTCAAGCGACGCCGCGCAGGAAGAACCCCAACCCGACGTTGTAGCGGAAGAAATTGAAAACGTCCTGGAGCCGTCGGATGCCGGCGGCGACGTACTCGCTGCGGATATTTCTTTTGAATCCGTGGGGCCGGAATCTCCTGCGGACTTTCCGGCGGATGAAGACGAGAGCGAAGACGAACAATTTTCCTTACGCACTAAAACCATGGCCACAGTTTTAGCGGAGCAGGGCGACTATGCCGGCGCTAAAGAAATTTATGAAGAAATTTTGGCGGCTACCTCGGATCCGGACGCGCGTGAAGATTTGGAAGGCCGGATTGCCGACTTGGCGGCTAAAATTAAATCCGGACATGCGGCGGCCTCGCCTGATGCGCCGGAAGAGCCGGCCGATCAGGGCAAAAACAAACTCATCCAGGTTTTGGAGCGCTTGGCGGGTCGTTTGGAAAACCGCGTCGATAAAGCATAGCCGATTCGTGCTGCAATCTACAATTTAATAGACTCAGGAGTATCGCAGTGTATTTGTGTATCAGCCGTTACCGCGCTCTAGCGTGCATCTTGCTTCTGGCGTTTGCTCTTGCGGGTTGCACGCAGGGGGTAAAAGAGTACTGGAAAACCACCAAACGCTATTATTATGAATATATCAATACTCCAGCCGAACTGGATATGGAGATAGATGACGAAATTCCCATGGGCGTGGACGCCATTGCTGTGGCGGTGCCGCCCATTGATGCTGAATTGCAGCGCTTTGAGCGGACCATGTTTGCTCTTGACCGCGACCCGGATGGTCCGTGGATGCAAAATCTGGTCAGCAATCACTCCTGGATTTCCGGCATGGCGCTTATCGACCTTGAAGGCAACACCATAGAGCAATGGCCGGACACCTCGCTCAAAAACCTTGACTTCAAGCCGCTGATCGAGATTCTGCCCAACAAAACCACTCGCCTTTTGCGCACTTATGCCCAAGAAACGCCTCTGGGGCCGGAAGTGTATGTCGCGGTGCCCATTTTAGAGCAGGGCGTCACCGCCCGCTATTTTGTGGCCCATTTCGACCCGCGTGAACTTTTCTCCCGCGCGCCCTACAGCGCGGAGATAATGGTGTCCGCTCCCGATGTGCTCCTCTGGCCGGGCAAGTTCCAGGCGGAGGCCACCCCTGTGGCGACTGAGGACTGGAGCGGCTCCATCCGCAGATCCACCCACGGCACCATTCGTAATGCCAATGGCGAATTTTTCTGGGTAGGCCGCTATCTCGGCACCATGCCCATGGCCTTTGCCGCGCCAGAAACTGAAAGCTTCCCTGTGGCTTCCGGACAAATGGAGCAGTATGGCGGCGCCGGAGGATTCAAGGGCACCTTGCCTCCGGCTGAACGCTGGGGCTCTGAAACTGAATCCGGAGAGCGCGTGATTCTTATGGAAGCCGCGCCGCCCCCGCCTGACTTTAAAGGCAGCGGCTCCGTTAATGAAGCTCCGGTAAGCGATGTTCAACCTCAAGTTGAGGAGCCGCCGGCTGATGCGGCATCCCCCAGAGATAACGCCGCGCCCCCGCCGCCTAATTACAGATTCCAGGACGGACCGGACGACGACACCAAGATAGACAAATAAACGTTAATGTTTCGCCGGCATGGAGCAGCGTGCAGCTAATTCCATGCCGGCGCTGAAAAATATATAACCGTAAGTTATCTTTTCGAGGCCCATATGCGCCAGATTACCGTCACCGAACATCTTCTGCTGCATCAGACTCAATCGCCGGCAGCCACCGGGCACTTTACCCGCCTGCTCTATGATCTAATCTTGTCTGCCAAAATCATTTCCCGCAGCTTAAACAGCGCCGGCCTGCTGGATGTTTTAGGCGCCACCGGCACCATCAACGTGCAGGGCGAGCGTGTGCAAAAGTTGGATGAGCTGGCCAACGACACCATCATTCACCGCATGGAGCGCACGGGCGTGTTGTGCGGCATGGCTTCGGAAGAAAATGCCGACATTATCCGCATTCCTGATCGCTATGAACACGGCGAATATCTGCTTATTTTCGACCCCCTGGACGGCTCTTCCAATATTGATGCCAACATTAACGTAGGCACCATATTTTCCATCTTCCGGCGAGGCCACGCCAATTCTGAAGATCTGCAGGCCAAAGATTTTATGCGCCCGGGCGTTGAGCAACTGGCTGCCGGATATTTTGTGTACGGTTCATCCACCATGATGGTTTATACCACGGGCAGCGGCGTGCACGGTTTCACTCTCGACCCCACTGTGGGCGAATTTTTGCTTTCGCATCCGGACATCCGCATTCCGGAAATGGGTAAGGTTTATTCGGTAAATGAAGCCAACGGCGCTTACTGGAATGAGCCCACCAGGGAAGCTGTGGAATACTTCAAAGGCAAAAACAACAAGCGCGGCAAACCTTACTCGCAACGCTACGTTGGCTCTTTAGTGGCGGACTTTCACCGTACGCTGCTGTACGGCGGCATTTTTATGTATCCCCTGCATTATAAAAACCCTGATAAACCCGAAGGCAAGCTGCGCCTTTTGTGTGAAGCCTCCCCTCTGGCCTTTGTAATTGAGCAGGCCGGCGGCATGGCCATAGACGGCGTGAATCGCATTCTGGACATCACCCCCACAGAACTGCATCAGCGGGTGCCTCTGTTTATCGGATCGCCGGTGGATGTAAGCGAAGTACACGCCATTTTAAACCGTTAAACTGAAAATTTCCCGACCCGCCAGGAAGAGGGCGCCGCTGAAGGAGGGTTATCCCTAGCTTCTCCGCCCCAGACCTCGCTATCTCCTTAATTCG
>CBDTYX010000154.1:0-5315 GCA_965364745.1 uncultured Desulfovibrionaceae bacterium
GCTTCGTCAAAAATTGAGGCCAGCAGCGAAGTGGTGGTGGTTTTGCCGTGGGTGCCGGCAATGGAGATGCCGGTTTTCAGGCGCATGAGCTCGGCCAGCATTTCCGCGCGCGGGATGATGGTGATGCCCCGCTCTCTGGCTTCCGCCACCTCCGGGTTGTCATCCTTTACCGCTGTGGATTTGACCAACACCTGGGTTGCCGGAGCGACATTCTGCGCGCCGTGTCCGATATACACCTCAGCGCCCAGGCTGCGCAGCCGCCGCACCACCGGAGAGTCGGACATATCCGAACCGGAAACTTCATAGCCGAGATTCAGGAGCACCTCGGCAATGCCGCTCATGCCTGCGCCGCCTATGCCCACCATGTGAATATTCTTGATTTTATCCTGCATCGCTCTTTCCTGTATGCTTAATTATCCCAATGCTCGCCGGGCGAAATGCCGCGCATGACCTTCAGCACTTCTCCGGCCGCCTGCGGCCGTCCCAAGGCCTCGCCCGCCGCGGACATACGCTGCAACTCTTGGGCATCGCCGAGTAAAGTAATGATCCGCTCACCCAAATCAGTGTTGCTGAGGTCTTTTTGCTCAACCAAAACAGCCGCCCCGGCCTCGGACAAAAACCGCGCGTTATGTAACTGATGATTATGCGTGGCGAAAGGGAAGGGAATGAGCACCGCGGGCAGCCTCGCCACAGCCAATTCGGCCACGGAACTCGCTCCGGAGCGCATAAGCCCCAAATCGGCCCAGGCGTAAGCTTCGGCCATATCAACCACAAACGGCTCCACGCGGGCTTTATCTTCGTCATAATCCGCAGCCGCGTACGCCGCTTTAACCATGTCCGCATCCAGGTCCCCGGTCTGGTGCCAAATTTCCACATCAGCGGCCTTCAGTGCGGGCAAAATTTTAATTATGGCCTCGTTAAGCGCCCGCGCTCCCTGGCTGCCGCCCACCACCAGAAGATGGCGCCGAAGGGGCGTGTAGGAACGGACCCGGCCGGAGGCCATGATGCCGGAACGCACCGGATTGCCGGTGGCCACAACTTTGCCGGCTGCAAAATAGGCGGCGCTTTCAGGCATGGATAGACAGATCTTCTTCGCCACCTTGCCCAAAAGTTTATTGGCCGCGCCGGGCACGGCGTTTTGCTCATGAATCATGACCGGACAACGGCAGACAGCCCCGGCCATAACCCCGGCAAAAGCCGCATAACCGCCAAAGCCGGCCACCACGTCCGGCTTGAACTCGCGGATAATTTTCACGGCCTGAAACACGGCGCAAATCATATTGCCGGCCGCGGCAATCGCTTTAAAGCCCCGCCCGATCATGCCGCGTACAGGCAGGCCCACAAACTCAAGCCCCGCCTTGTTGGCCCAGCCGGACTCTTTGCCGTACTGGCCGCCCATAAACAAAATTTTAGCCGCGGGATACAGGCGCTTAATCTCTTCCGCCACGGCCAAGGCCGGAAAAACATGCCCCCCCGTGCCTCCGGTGGTTAAAATGATGCGCGGCGCGGATTTTGGCATCACGGCCTCCTCTTCATCGCAGTGCGGGAAAAATTAAGCAAAAGGCCCATGGCCGCCAAGGTGCAGACCATGCTGCTGCCCCCATAGCTTAAAAACGGCATAGCCACGCCCTTGGTGGGCACCACACCCATAATCACAGCCAGGTTAAGCATGGCCCCCAACGCGATAATCAAAACCAGACCAAAGGCCAGCAGGCGATCGCGCAAATCTTCCTGCCGGTAGGCAATGAGCAGCCCCCGCCAGACCAGCATGCCCAGCAGAATAAAAAGCACGCTCATGCCCACAAAACCGAGCTCCTCGCCCATGATAGATACAATAAAGTCGGTGTGCATTTCCGGCAAAAATGACAGCTTCTGCTTGCTGGCGCCGAGACCCACGCCGAAAGGACCGCCGGAGCCCAGGGCCAAGAAAGATTGTACCAGTTGATAGCCGCTGTTTTGCGGGTCCTGAAAAGGATCAAGGAAAGAAATAACGCGCTGATAGCGATATGGTGAATACAACACCAGCAGGCAAGCCATGCCCCCGCACAAAACTGCAGACATGAGCAGATAGATGAGTTTGGTGCCGCCCACCAGGCACATGAAAAACAAAATCAGAGCCAAAGACACCGGGCCGCCGAAGTCCGGCTGCAAGAGCAAAAGCAGGGAAAGCACGCCGGTGATCATAAACGGGGGAATGATGCCTCTGCGGAAAGAGCCGACCATATGTTGCTTGGTGGCCAAAAAATAGGCCAAATACATAACCAGGGCAAGCTTGGACAACTCCAGGGGCTGGATGCTCAAAAATCCGATATTCAGCCAGCGCTTGGCCCCATTAATTTCCCGGCCGAAAATCAGGGTAGCGAACAGAAGGATAAGGGCAAGCAAAAGCGTGGGGTAAGGCAGCGCATATAAAATGCGGCGGGGCAGATACGCGGCCGCCACGCAAAGCAATCCGCCCGCGCCGGCAAAAATCAACTGCCGCTTAAAAAAGTAATACTTATCGCTCAGGCCCGGCATAACGCCGCCGGCGGACAAGACCATCGTCAGACCCAGGCAGAGCAGCATGATGATCAGCAGGGTCAGAATATGGTCCAGGCGCCCCAGTTCCTGCCCAAAGGTAGTTTCGGACGAGCTCATTTAAGTTCCTCCGCGATGTGGCGAAAATCGTCGCCCCTGGCCTTGTAGTTGCTGTATAAATCAAAACTGGCCGTAGCCGGCGAAAGTAAAATCGCTTCGCCGGGCGCGGCCGCGGTCCACAGTCGCGCGCAGGCCTCGCTTAAGGTGGGGTGCCAGGACAAGTCCAACTCGCCCTGCCAGGCGCTTTCAAAAATCTCGCGACTTTGGCCGAATAAAGCGACCTCTCTGACCTTACCGCGCATGAGCGGCAAAAGAGCGCGCAAATCGCCGCCCTTGAATACGCCACCCGCCAAAAGGCGTACCGGGCGATCCATGGCCGCAAGCGCCACCCGCAGTGATTCCACGGTAGTGGATTTGGAATCGTTAACCCAAAGCACGCCGTTCTTCTCCGCCACCGCCTCCAAACGATGCGGCAGGGGCGCGAACCTGGCGGCCGCCCTGGCCGCAGCGGCCAGGTCCACGCCAAAATGCGCGCATGACAGATATGCCGCTTCCAGGTTGATTTGATTGTGCGCGCCCAGAAGGCGGGTGTCGGGAAAGCGGTTTTGCGCTGTAAAATATTCAATTGCCGCGGGCAACGGATAGCCGGATCCCAAAATTCGCAACTCCTCCGGCAAAATGGCGATGTCGCCGTCAGCCTGGCATCTGAACAGCCGAAACTTGGCATCCTGGTATTCAGCCATATCCTTGTGCTGGTCCAGGTGGTTTTCAGAAATATTCAGCAACACGGCCACGTTGGGTCTGAACGTCCGGCAAGTTTGCAACTGGAAGCTGGACACTTCCAAAACCAACACCTCGGCCCGCGCCGCGCCTTTATATTGCTCCAGCACATATTCCGACAGGGGCGTGCCGATGTTGCCGCCCAAAAACACTTTTTTGCCCGCTTCTTCCAGCATGGCCGCAGCCGCGCTGACGGTGGTGGTTTTGCCGCTGGTGCCGGTTACCGCCAGAATGGGTTCGCCGCGCAATTGCATATACGCAAGCTCCATTTCACCGATAATCAGCTCCCGTTGCGCCGCGCTCAAGTGCGCCTCGACTTTGGGCAAGGGAACCCCCGGACTGGGCACGATAACCGCCGCGCCGGCAAATTGCGCCGGGTTGTGCGCCCCGCTTATGTACTCCCAGCCTTGCGCCGCGCATTCTTCAGCCACAACCGGGGAAGGCTCTTTCAGATCCGCAATGCGCACCTTCAGGCCCAAATGCCCCAAAAGGCGGGCGGCCGCAAGACCTGAACGGGCGGCGCCCACCACCACGGCCAGGCTGCCGGGCGGGGGAAGAGTCAAAGGATTGCTGCACATAAGATCCATCTGCGAACCTACCTGATTTTCAGTACGGACAACGCGGCCAAGCCTAGTAAAATGGACAGGATCCAGAACCTGATGATGATTTTGGATTCCGGAACGCCTTTAAGTTCAAAGTGATGGTGCAGCGGGGCCATGCGAAAAATCCGCTTGCCGCCGGTAAACCGGAAATAGCCCACCTGCAGGATGACCGACAAGGTTTCGACCACAAACAAGCCGCCGACCACCACCAGCAAAAGCTCCTGCTTGCAGAGCACCGCCAGAAACCCCAGGCTCCCGCCCAGGCTTAAAGAACCCACATCGCCCATAAATACCTGAGCCGGATGGGCGTTGAACCACAAAAAGCCCAAACCTGCGCCCACCAAAGCCGCGCAGAAGACGGTAACCTCGCCCACGCCGGGCACATGCGGCACCAGCAGATAGTTGGCAAATTGGATGTTGCCGGCCACATACATGAACACCGCAAAGCAAATGCCCACCACCACCACAAGGCCCGTTGCCAGACCATCCAGGCCGTCGGTCAAATTTACGCCGTTGGAAGCGCCGACCATAACAATCATGGCAAAAGGTATATAAAATAGTCCCAGGTCAGGCGTAGCGTTTTTAAAAAAGGGCACAGCCAGTTCCGTGGAATAAGCGGGCAATTGGAACAGCAAAACCATAACCGCCAGGCTGACCGCGCACTGGCTTAAAAACTTGGCCCGAGCCGAAAGACCTTTATTTTTACGGCTTTTGATCTTTTTGAAGTCATCCAGAAAGCCTACCGTGCCGAAGCCGGCAAAGACAAACAGGCAGAGCAATACATAAGGGTTGGCCAGATTGCCCCACAAAAGCACGCCGGCAAACAGGGAAAAACCCATAAGCAAACCGCCCATAGTGGGTGTGCCGGCCTTGTTTTCATGTGCTTTAACTTCTTCCAGGATGTATTGCCCGCACTTGATTTCATTCAGCCAGGCAATAAAGCGCGGCCCGATGAGAATGGAAATAGACAGTGCGGTGAGCAGCGCCCATACCGAGCGGAAGGTGATGTACCGGAAAACGTTGAACCCGGAAACATCAGTGCTGAAGTAAGTAAAAATATGGTACAGCATCTATCTGTCCTTTTTATCGGCATTGTTCTGCTTGAAAATTTCCACCAGTTGCTCCAGCTTGTTCAGTCGTGAGCCTTTAAATAAAATCACGCCTTGCTCAAGATCAAGTTCTGCAAATCGCTTTTGAAAAGATTCTTTGTCCGCTTCCAAAACTTCGCCGCTCCAGCCGCCCAACGCCAGGCCATCCTTGATTTGCGGCAAATACCCCCCCTTCCAGAACACGGCTCTGGGCCGCGCCTCGGCCATCACCTTACCGAGCTCCCGGTGCAGATCGCCGGCCACATCG
>CBDTYX010000155.1:0-5312 GCA_965364745.1 uncultured Desulfovibrionaceae bacterium
GCTTTCAGCCGCGATCTGATGCACGGGCTCCATGGCCGTGTAAATGTGCAGACCCGACTTATACAGCGCGTCCTCGCCGTAGCGGTCCAGGGTGATGCCGTGTTTCGCCATGTTTTCTTCGCTCAAGTATTCGATCATGCGGCGGCGCACTTCTTCCAGATACCAGGCGCCGTAGCTGGCCGACGGATCGGGCATGCTTTTAAACGCCAACGGTTCAACCAAAGCCGCGTCGTATTGTTCTTTGGTGATCCAGCCCAGCTCCAGCATGCGGCCTAAAACCAGATGCTGTCGCTTTATGGCCTCATCACGGTATTGCAAAGGGTTATATTTGGAAGGCGCCTGAGGCAGGCCGGCCAAAACGGCCGCTTCCGCCAGAGTCAACTCGTTGACGTGCTTGGCGAAGTAGGTTCTGGCCGCGGCCTCAACCCCGTAGGAACCGGCGCCTAAGAAAATCTGATTGAGGTAGATGGTTAAAATTTCATCTTTGGACAGATGCTTCTCTAAACGATAAGCCAAAATGGCTTCCTTAATTTTACGCTCATAGCTTTTTTCATCGCCGAGGAGCAGGCGCTTAACCACCTGCTGGGTAATGGTGCTGCCCCCCTGTTTAATGGATCCGGCCTGAAAATTTTTGATGGAAGCGCGCAAAATGGCCATAATGTTAATGCCGTCGTGCTGATAAAATTTATCGTCTTCTATAGCCAGAAAAGCCATGGGCAGATACTTGGGCATGGCGGTGAGGGGCACCAGAAACCGGCGCTCTTTGGAAAAATAGCCCATGACGCTGCCGTCGCGGGCATACACCGTGGTCACCAGAAGCGGGCGATAGTCGGTCACCCGGCTATAGCTGGGCAAGTCCTGCGAAGCCCAGGAATACACGGCCACCGCGGCGGCGGCTCCCAAAGCGCCCATGATGGTCAAAAATATGAAACAGGGTAAAATGAATCTTTTCATAACCTTATGTCTATCCTAATTAAAAATCACGGTCTGCCGCCCAAGAGGGGCTTTAAACCTTCGGCCCCCATGGAAAAACAGTCGCGTTGAATTTTCGGTGTTCAATCAGGGGGCATTATAATACATCCCCGCCCAAGCACAAGGCCTGAAAATCACTCTGAAATCTTGGCCGGCAGGCCATTGGCCGCCCGTTAGCGCAAGCTGTTTCAGGCCGCCCCCGGCCTCAATCCCTTTTAATGGACCAGGGCTGGTCGGCCAGTTCCCAGGCGCGGCGCAAATTGGCGAATATTTCCAGCACGTCCGCATCGGTAAGGCTGTACAGTTCAAGCGCGGCGGCTTTGGCGGGGGCTTTGCGCACGCCGAGGCAGGTGGGCGAGGGAATGACCACCACCTCCCCCCAGCGCACCCAAAAAGGAAAAATGCGACAATACCACGGCCGGCCGGCGCGGGGCAGGCGGCAACCTTTAGGGCCCAGAAGCAGGCAATCTCCGACTGGGGTGGTGCCCAGGCGCAAGTGCCGGCCGCCCTTGGGAAAAAGCTCGCGCAGCCTGACGCGATCTTCAGGAAACAAGTAATCCAGGCTGTCCCTAAAGGCCGGGCTGTTGGGCATTTCATCGAAAAACTCAGCAGTGCCGCCCCAGTCCAGAATCATCTTCTGCTCCATTTGGGACAGGGGGAAACAAAGCTCTTCGTTGCCCGGCAAAAGCGAGCAGCAAGTCCGTCCGCGCAAAGCGCATAAGGTGCAAATATGGGGATCAGCAGCCACGTTGAAACCTACCGGCCATAAAATTCAAACCGCCGGGGAGGAGTCAGCCCAACTCCACCCCTTTCAGGCGATTACCAAGTTTTTACACCTAACGGTTATTCTTGCCAAGCAGAGTTTAACGTCGCCGGCAAACGCCGCCTTTGCACTTTTTAGGCGCAGCTATTGCGCACTTGCCTGATGCGGTATATAATTTTTGGATACGGTAAAGTCTTATCCCACATGCGATTATGTTGAATGCCCATAAGAGGACCTCTTGATGAAATCAGCTGGAATACTCGCGCTCTGCATTCTTGCCGCTTTACTTTGCGCTTGCGACAACCGGGGGGAGGAGCCGCGCGGCAAAGGGGATACAATTAAAATAGGCGTCTTTTTGCCCCTGACCGGCCCTAATGCTTTTGGGGGACAACTGGAACTGGAAGGCATCAAGCTGGCTCACAAAGAACGGGGCGAGGTTCTGGGCAAGCGCGTGGAATTGGTTATTGAGGACAACAAGTCCGATAAAGTGGTTGCGGCTGAGGTGGTGCGCAAGCTGATTACGGAAGACAAGGTCACGGCCATTATCGGCACTTACGGATCCTCTCTGGCCCTGGCCGGCGGCGAAGTGGCGGAAAAACTGGGTATCCCGGTAATGGGCACTTCCTGCACCAACCCGAGGGTCACTCAAGGCAAACAATTTTATTTTCGCGCCTGTTTCATTGATCCCTTCCAGGGCGCGGCTGCGGCAACCTACGCCTATAACCAGATGGGGCTGAGGCGGGCGGCGGTGATTGTTGATCGCACCAGCGATTATTCCGTGGGCCTGGCCGGCTATTTCGTCCGCGCCTTCCGCGCTTTGGGCGGCGGCATTGTCGCCAACGAAAAATACCGCGCCGGAGATTCGGACTTCAGCGCGCAACTGGCCGCCATCAACAAAGCCGACCCGGAAGTCTTATTTATGCCCGCCTATTTTAACGAAGGCGTGCAAATACTTATGCAGGCCAAAGCCGGCGGCGCCAAATTCATCATCATGGGCGGCGACGCCATGGACAACCCCACCACCACCACGCTGGCCAAGGAAGTGGTCGAAGGGTTCATGCACACAACCATGCCTTATGACCGGAATATGCCTGATATGAACCCCATCGCCAGAAAATTCACCAGCGCTTGGTTGGCCGTTTACGACAAAGAACCCAACGCCAACTCGGCCGTGGGCTACAGCGCCTATCAATTGATTATGGAAGGCATAAGCCGCGCTCAGTCGACCAGGCCAAAAGCCATTGCGGAGGCCCTGTCCGGCATTAAAGATCTGCCCGGCGTTATGGGGGCCGTAACCATAAATGCTTCCCACGACGCTGAAATGCCTGTAGGCATTATTGAATACAAGGACAATCGCCGCGTATTTCTGGATATCATCAATCCGGGCGCCCAGGACGACAGCCTGATTGAAGCGCAGGACCTGCCCGACGAGGAAAACGCCGCGAAATTACCGGACAACAATCAGGCTGCCGACAACTGACAGCCTGCCCCGGCTGTTTGCAAGCCGCCGGGTTTTACCCGATCAAGCGAGTGATTATGCGCGTTTATATTGCCGCCAGCTTCAAGCACCAGCATGCTGTGGAAATGCTCACCGACAAACTCGAACATCTGAATATAGAAGTTTTATCTTGGCTGCGCGAGGGCCGGCCCGAAGAAGCCTTTCTATCCCGCCGCGAGTTGGAGCACTTTATTTTATCCGCTGAAGGGCGGCGCGTATTCAAATTTTGCGCCGACTCCGCGACTAAGGCGAATCTCGTGATTTACCTCGGACCCTCGGGCTGCGACGCCTGGGCTGAAGTGGGCGCGGCCTACGGCGCCGGAGTGCCCATTTTCGGGCTGCTGGCCAAAGCTGAAGAGGTCGGGCTCATGCGCCACATGCTTGAATGCTGGTGCGTATCAGTGGAAGACCTGCTGGCCAAAGTGCTGGATCTGAAAAATCGGCTCGGGCCCGCTGCATAAGCGCAAAGATCGTCCGGCATGCGTATTTTTGCCGTAACTTATACGTACAACGATGCGGCGCTGGCAAGCGCCCTGCTCAGCGATATGTTGCGTTGGCCGGTCAGGCCCGCCGCCGTTTTGGTGGTGGATGACGGCTCGGATCCGGCCTATGCTTTTCCGCCAAAACTCCTCGCCGCTTACGGTAAGGCCGCCCCGCAAATTCTGCGGCTTGCGCCCAACCAGGGGCCGGCTCGGGCCAAGCGCGCCGGAATCAATGCCGCTGCGGCCTCAGATGCTGAAGTCATCTTATCTTTGGATGCGGACATCCGCCCCCACCCGGCCTGGCTGAGGGCCGCGCTGCCGTACCTGGCCGACCCCGGCATCGGCCTTGTGGGCGCTGAATTTACGCACGGTCTTGGCGGCGACAGCCTTTCACGCTATTTGCGCACTTTTTTTACGCCCAAGCCCGCTGACGAGGCCGTAACCTTTTTACGCGCCGGACTTTGGCTGTTGCGCCGCGATATCTGGCTGGACATGGACGGGTTCGACAGCTTTGATCAGCCCACCCATGAAGACTTGTATTTCTGCCGCAAACTCAACGCCGCGGGCTTGCGCCTGCAAGCCGTAAACTCAAAGCCCGCAAGCCAGATCAGGCGCTTGCACCGCCACGCCTATATGCGCCGGGAACTGGCCTATTTAGGATTCGCCATCCATAAGGTGGCGCAGCGGCGAGGCCTGGAAAACGCCCTGCAACCCCTTGCCGGGCAGGCCTCCATGCGGCTTGCGCGCATCCTTGCCCAAAACGAAGCTGAATTTTTATATCTGGAAATTTTTAAATATGCGGCCCTGCTGGCCTGGCTGCAAAAAAATTCCACTGCGCCGCCTCTAACTGCGGCAGTCGAAAAATTGCTGAACCGCTGTCTTTCGGCCCTTACGCCCTACCCCAACACCGCGGCTCTGCTTTATGAAGACTTGGCGGCCATAGACTTACGGCAGGCACATCTGCCCTGCGCCTCCGCCTGTCCGCCCCCGTCGCCTCTGCCCGGCCCGGAAAAGCTTCATTCTCTGCTCCTCAAGCTGGAATTTCACGGCGCCAAGAAGCTTGCTGAGGAACAGCGGGCGGTGCTTTTTGACTCACACTATTTGTCATCGGCAAGCATATAAGCTAAAGTCAAATTTCAACGCAGATTTAATGCGTCACCCTTCAGCCCAACGGATCTTAAACCATGTATGCATCTTCACTGCGCACCGGGTTTTGCCTGCTCATAGCCGACAGCGCGGCATTTCTGCTGGCTTTATTTTGCAGTTGGGGCCTGCGCTTTATCTTTGCTGGAAACCTGCCCTTGACTTCCTATCTTAACCTGCTGCTTATGCTGCCGGCCCTGTGGGCGGCCTTTGCCGTCAAAAAACTTTACCCGGCGGCGCTGTATTCGCCGCAAGAAGAGTTCGCCAAGCTGACCTGTTATACCAGCCTGATCTTTATGGCCACCTGGGCTCTGCTTTTTTTTTCGCGCAGCGCGCTGCATTCCCGTCTGGTCTTTTTCGGCCTCTGGCTGCTCTGCCTTATTTTGTTGCCTTTTTTCCGCCGCTTGGCCCGCCGTTACTTCACCAGCCGCCCCTGGTGGGCGCACAATGTGGT
>CBDTYX010000156.1:0-5283 GCA_965364745.1 uncultured Desulfovibrionaceae bacterium
TACATCACTTTTGGCTACACTGCGCCGTTTATCCTTACGCTGATCACCAATACCGAATTCTTTGCCGGTTTGCCGGAAGACATTCAGAAGATCATCAAGGAAACAGCCACGGAACTTGTGCCCTACGGCTTTACGTGGGCGGAGGAGTTCAATAAGAGGCAATTGGACGCCATGGTCAAGGCTCGCCCCGATCTTGTGGTGGAATATCTGACCGACGACGAGATCGCCGTGTTTGAAAAACTGGCTAAGCCCGTGCGCAATGTTTTCCTGGAAATGGCTCCGGAGCATGGTCTTGCCGTTCTGGAAGCGCTTGAAAATGATATCAAGGCCGCCAAAAATAAATAACTTCTAAACCGCAGTAAAAAAAGCATAAATCCGGGCGGGGGCGCAAGCCTCGCCCGGTTTTTTCGTGTCCGCACGCCTTGTTGAAGCCGGGCAGCTGTGCTAAACACGCTGTTGTTCAACTTGTAGCTTTTAATCGACTTGGCGTTGTTATTCAGGCATGTGGTGGAAAGATATGATTGTCGGCCGGAAACAAAAATCTTCTGCAGAAGCAAAGCAAAACAGGCGTGGAGCTTTGCGCCCCGTCGTCACCACGGCGGAAAGGCGCGCAGCGTTGAGCATGGCCGTTTTGGGGGCGGTCGGCCTATGGCTGGGGTTTCCTAATCCTTTGTTTCAGGTGCCGGTATTGGCTTTGCTTTACCCCCTGGCTTTGCTTGAGTTGGGGCGTCGAACCTTTTCCTGGCATCGAGCCTTCAGAAACGGTCTTGGCTGCGGTATATTAGGTTGCGGCGCCTGTCTGTACTGGATCAGCGTTCCCATTCATGATTTCGGATATTTGCCTTGGGCTGTGGCCGCGCCTACGGCGGCTTCGCTGGGCGCTTATCTTGCGCTGTACGGCGCAATTTTCAGCGCGGCCATGCACTGGGGCAGCCGTAACTTAAGCCCGCTGTGCCTCGGTTTTTTCGCCTTGGCTGCCTGGGCCTTGCTTGAATACCTTAAGGGGATATTTTTGAGCGGCTTTGCCTGGCTGACCCTGTCTGCCGCATTTGTGCCCTGGACTTTGGCGGTGCAGGGCGCGGCGCTGCTGGGCGCATATGCGCTCTCGGGCGTGTTTGTCGCGGTGGTTGTCTGGCTGGCCGGAGGGGTCCGCTTAAAAAGCCGGGCAGCCTTGCTGGCTGCGGTTATCGTTTTGTCCGCTTTCACGGCGTTTGGCGTTTATCGTCTTAATGAGCCGCTGCCTGCGGGTAAAGAGGCGCTGCGCGTGTTGTTGGTTCAAGGCAATATCAATCAGGGTCAGAAGTGGGATCAGGAAAATTTGATGACCACCATAAACTCCTACGCGCAACTTACCCGCTCCGGACTTGGGCGGCTCGCCGCTTCAGAAAGCGGCGCTTCAGTAGGGCATGCGCCGGCTTCTCCTCTGGTTATCTGGCCGGAAACAGCCATGCCTTTCTTTTATACCTTGCACTATGAGTATGGTTCCAAATTACGCAGTCTGGCAGGAGAGCTGGGGGTAAATTTGCTGTTCGGCGCGCCGGGGCTTGAGCCCAGCCCGTCCTTGGCTCCGGAAGACTACCCGCTGTTTAACCGCGCGCACCTGATTAACTACGAAGGCAGAGACGCCGGCGTGTATGAAAAAGAGCACTTGGTGCCGTTCGGCGAATATCCGCCGGCCTGGATCAATTTGCCGTTTTTGGATTTTTTTCTGTCCCAGGCGGGCGACTTTACGCCGGGCCTGCGTACTGAGCCTTTACGGGTTAACGGCATTGCTCTGGGCGTACTCATATGTTACGAAACTATATTTCCGGAGTTGAGCCAGAAAAGGGTGCAGCAGGGTGCTGCGGTGCTGGTCAATATCAGCAATGACGCCTGGTTCGGCCGTACGTCAGCTCCGGAGCAGCATTTGCAGTTGACGGCCATGCGGGCTGTGGAACAGGGGCGCTATCTGCTGCGGGCTACCAATACCGGCATTTCCAGCCTGGTGGACCCCTGGGGCCGCATTTTATTCCGCAGCCCGTTGTTTGTGGCGGAGGCTATTCCAACCATGGCATATGCGTTGAACGGACATCCCCCGTTTTTCTTTGTGGCTGACTATATGCCTTGGTTGCTTGCGGGTTTACTGGCCCTGGCCGCGCTATCCCAATATTTTCAACGGCGTAAGCCGGCTTGAATGCGCCTGCCCGCGTAAATTTTCAGGAAGTTATATGAATAAAGCAATTGTACAGTTATCGGAATTGAAAACCCGCGCACAGGCGCTTCTTGAACAAGCCGCAACATTATGGAGGCGGCTTTGACCCTGAGGGCATTGCCGCAAAGCTGGCCGAGCTTGAGGCTGCGCTTACCGCGCCGGGCGCTTGGGATAATCCTGAAAAATTAACACCTGTCCTGCGTGATAAAAGCGCGCTGGAAACCGAAGCGCAACGCTTGCGCACGCTGGACGCCTGCTGCCGTGAGGTGCGTGATTGGCTGGAGTTGGCCGAAGGCGATCAGGACCCGGAAGTCTTATTGTCTTTGGAGCAGCAAATAGACGCCTTGCAGGGCTTGCTTGATGAGGCTGAAGTCTCGGTGCTGCTGGAGGGGGAAGAAAACAAACAGGCCGCCATTGTGGAAGTGCACCCCGGAGCCGGGGGCACAGAGTCGCAAGACTGGGCGGAAATGCTGGTGCGCATGTACATGCGCTGGGCCGATGAGCACGGCAGCCCGGCGGAATATCTGGATTACCAAGCAGGCGACGGGGCGGGAATCAAAAACGTGACCTTGCGCATCGCCGCCCCCAATGCTTACGGACTGCTGCGCGGCGAAAAAGGCATCCACCGGCTGATCCGTATTTCTCCGTTTGACGCTTCCGGACGCAGGCATACCTCTTTCGCTTCAGTTGACGTAATCCCCGATGTGGGGCAAGATATCAAGATAGATATAAATGATGCGGATTTGCGCATAGATGTGTTTCGGGCCAGCGGCCCGGGCGGGCAAAAGGTGAATAAAACAAGCTCGGCAGTACGGATTACCCATATTCCCACCGGGCTTGTGGCGCAGTGCCAAAACGAAAAGTCCCAGCACCAGAACAAAGACATGGCTATGCGCATTTTGCGCGCCCGTCTGTATGAACGGGAGTTAAAGCGCGTAGAGGACGAAAAGCAGGCTCAGTATGCGGACAAGGACAGCATTTCCTGGGGCAGCCAGATTCGAACCTATACTTTGCAGCCGTATCGTCTGGTTAAAGATCATCGCACCAGCACCGAAGCGAGTGATGTGGACAAAGTGCTGGATGGAAATTTAGGACCGTTTATTAAAAGCTACCTGTTGTACCGGCATGAACACAAAAAGCAGTAAAGCCAGATCTGTAAAGAACGCTATGAACGTGAATCTGACGCGGGAGCTGGAGTCTTTGCGGGCTCTTTTGCGTGATCTGGCGGAGAAAAACACCGATCATAATCCCGATGAAGTTATGGCTGTAGTGCGTTTTTTTACGGAAACTTCTCCTGAAAAGTGGCGGGAAACAGCGCGAGAGTACGGCCTTGAGCAATGGCTGCCTATGAAGCTGTCCGGTTCGGTTGTGGATGTTTGGGAGCATTGGAGTCAGCTTTTGGATGATATCAGCTTTCAGCGCGACCACGATGCTTTGACCGGCCTGCATAACCGCCACTATTTTGAGCGGGAGCTCGCCCTGCAAGTGACCCGCGCTGAACGCAGCGGCTCGGAAGTAAGCTTGGCCGTGCTGGATTTAGACCGTTTTAAACATGTTAACGATACTTACGGCCACGCTAAAGGCGATGAGGTATTGACGCAACTTGGCAAGGTGTTGCTGGCCGGCAAGCGTCCCTATGATGTTACCGCCCGTTTGGGAGGCGAGGAATTTGTTATTTTGCTGCCGGACACGTCAGGTTTGCAGGCCAAAGTCATTGTGGAACGCTTATTGGCCAAATTTCGAAAAAAGGTGTTTAAGGGCAGCGCCAAGGTTTCATTCACCGTGACTTTTTCCGCCGGGATCACCTCACGCTGGGGAAAAATGCATATTCCGCCCCATGTTTTGCTGGATGAGGCGGATAAAGCCATGTATGCGGCCAAGGCCGCCGGGCGTAACACCATTAAGCTGAGCTCCACGCCGCAGGATAATATTCGTGAGCAGCAAAGTATGGTTCGCTCTGATGAAAAGAAATTTCTATTTGGTCTGGTATAGGTTAAAGATGATGAAATGCCGCGATGCGGCGGCTTTTTAAAAGGCTTTGAAGATAATTGGAGACAAATATGGGCGTCAACAAGACGTTAAGCATATCGGTCTTAAGCGGTAAAGGCGGAGTGGGCAAAACAAATCTGGCCCTTAATTTAGGCTGGGGGCTGCACGAAAGCGGCCACCCGGTTATGCTCATGGACTGTGATTTGGGCCTTGCCAATATTGATGTGCTCCTGGGTCTTACGCCGGAATATACCTTGCAGGATATTGTATACAAGGATCTTGACCCTGCCGCGGTGCTGGTGCCCATTGCTCATGAACGCTTTGGTTTTTTGCCCGCCGCCACAGGCATTTCCGAGCTTACGGAAATGAGCGGCGACACGCTGAAGACGCTGTTTAAAAAATTGCTGCCGTTTTTGGAGTCTTATAATTTTTTATTCTTAGATTTAGGCGCAGGAATACATAATACCGTGCTGTCCCTGGCGGCGATGACCCATATGCGCATAGTGGTGGTTACGCCTGAACCCACAGCTATTACTGACGGCTATGCGCTTATGAAAGTCTGCAATGCGCGCTACGGCATCACCGACTACCACATTTTGGTTAACCAGGCGGAAAGCGAACAGGAGTTAAAGCAAACGTTTCAGCGGCTTAGCGGCGCATGCGCTAAGTTTTTAGGCTTTGCCCCGCAGCTTTTGGGCGGAGTAAGATACGACGCAGCGCTTATTGACGCGGTGCGCAAGCAAAGGCCGTTTTTGAAAAATACGCCGCACAGCCCGGGGGCGAAAGATATCAAGGGGTTGTCCGCTAAGCTGGATAAAACCCGCGATTCCTTGGCGGATTATATTGCGTTGGAAGCGTTGTTTTTAGATCGTTCAGAAAAAGAATAATAATTTATTTTATCAATAAATATTAATAAGAGGAAAAGTAGATTATGAACAAAAGCGAGTTGGTGAAAGTTCTGGCGGAAAAAAACAAGATTTCCCTTGAAGATGCCGAAATGGTGGTGCAAACCCTGGTTTCCGGAATGAAGGAAACCCTGGTGGACGGCGGAAGAGTTGAAATTCGCGGTTTTGGCAGCTTTAAAGTTAAAGACTATGAAGGTT
>CBDTYX010000157.1:0-5261 GCA_965364745.1 uncultured Desulfovibrionaceae bacterium
CCGGCGAACAAAGGGCTTTTCGGAAAACCCACGATCATCAACAACGTGGAAACGTTCGCCAATGTGCGGCGCATCATTCTTAACGGCGCGGCCTGGTTTAAGAGCATGGGCACGGAGAAATCCAGCGGCACCAAAGTGTTCGCCCTGGCCGGCAAAGTGCGCAATGTCGGCCTGGTGGAAGTGCCCATGGGCACCACCCTGCGCGAGATTGTCTATGACATCGGCGGGGGCATGAAAGACGGCAAAGAGTTTAAAGCCGTGCAGACCGGCGGGCCGTCCGGCGGCTGCATCAGCAAGGAAAATCTGGATATCCCCATTGATTACGACTCCCTGACCTCCATCGGATCCATGATGGGCTCGGGCGGCATGATCGTTATGGATGAAGACAACTGTATGGTGGACATCGCCAAATTTTATCTGGACTTCACCATGGAGGAATCCTGCGGCAAGTGCACGCCCTGCCGGGTGGGCACCAAGCGTTTGTATGAGCTGCTGGCTGAAATTACCGAAGGAAAAGGCACGGAAGAGCACCTGGATAAGCTGAAGACCCTGGGCGCGGCCATCAAAGATACGGCCCTGTGCGGTCTGGGGCAGACCGCGCCAAACCCGGTTTTAAGCACCATGCAGTATTTTTGGGATGAGTATATCGCCCACGTGCGCGACAAACGCTGTCCGGCCGGGGTCTGTACCGCGCTGCTCAATTTCTTCATCACCGAGATCTGCATCGGCTGCGGATTGTGCGCCAGAAAATGTCCGGTCAAGTGCATCAGCGGCGAAAAGAAAGAACGTCACGCCATTGACGCCGCGCGCTGCATCAAGTGCGGCACCTGCCGGGAAGTTTGCCCTGTGCAGGCCGTAACCCGGCAATAATCAAACTTATTTACTGACAGGAGAGACCATGGTCGGTTTAAGCATAAACGGAAAGCATGTGGAGGTGCCCGAGGGCGCCACCATTCTCGAAGCGGCCAATAAGCTGGATATCCATATCCCCACGCTCTGTCATTTTGACTTGCACGACATCAGTATGGTCAATCAGGTGGCCACCTGCCGGGTGTGCATGGTGGAAGTGGCCGGCCGCCGCAACCTGGCCCCGGCCTGCGCCACCCCGGTCATGCAGGGCATGGAGGTGCTCACGCACACGCCGCGCACCATCAGCGCCCGCCGCACCGTGGTGGAGCTGATTTTGTCCAACCATCCCAAAAACTGCCTGACCTGCACCAAAAACACCAACTGCGAATTGCAGGCCTTGGCTGCGGAACTGAGCATCCATGACATTAAATACTCCGGGGAAATGGCCCAGCACCGCATGGACACCTCCAGCGCGGCTCTGGTGCGGGAAATGAGCAAGTGCGTGCTCTGCCGCCGCTGTGAAACCATGTGCAGCACCGTGCAGACCGTGAACGTGCTTTCGGCCATTGACCGGGGTTTCAGCACGACCATGGGCACGCCCTTCAACATGCCCATTACTGAAACCGGCTGCGTCTCCTGCGGGCAGTGCGTGGCGGTGTGCCCTACAGCTGCGCTTTCGGAAGTGAATAACGTGGCCAAGCTTTGGAACCTGTTGACCGACCCGGATAAATTTGTGGTCGTGCAAACCGCGCCGGCCGTGCGCGCCGCCTTGGGCGAGCCTTTCGGCCTGCCCGCAGGCGTGGCCGTAACCGGCAAAATGGTTTCCGCCCTGCGCGAGCTGGGCTTTGACCGCGTCTTTGACACCGATTTTGCGGCCGACCTGACCATCATGGAAGAAGCCGCGGAATTCATTCACCGCTTGCAGCACGGCGGCAAGCTGCCCATTTTGACCAGTTGCTGCCCGGGCTGGGTGAAGTTTTTCGAGCACCAGTTCAGCGACATGCTGGACGTGCCCTCCACCTGCAAATCGCCCCAGCAGATGTTCGGGGCCATTGCCAAAACCTATTTGGCCGACAAGCTGGGCATTGCGCGCGACAAGCTGATCGTGGTTTCGGTCATGCCCTGCATCGCCAAAAAATACGAATCCGGCCGCACAGAAATGGGGCGGGACGGCATCCCTGACGTGGACCTGTCCATCACCACCCGCGAACTGGCCAAAATGATTCAGGAAGCGGGCATTAACTTTGTGGGCCTGCCTGACGGCCAGTTTGACTCGCCCATGGGCGAGTCCACAGGCGCGGGCGTGATTTTCGGTGCCAGCGGCGGGGTTTTGGAAGCGGCCCTGCGCACGGCCTATGAGTGGCTGACCGGAGAAGCTTTGACCAAGGTGGACTTTGTGGCCCTGCGCGGCATGAAAGGCATTAAGGAAGCCACTGTGCGGGTGGGCGACATGGACGTCAATGTGGCCGTGGCCAGTGGTCTGGGTAACGCCAGGCAGCTTTTGGAAAACATCCGGGCCGGAAAAACCCGCTATCACGCCATTGAAATCATGGCCTGCCCCGGCGGTTGCATTGACGGCGGCGGCCAGCCCTACCACCACGGGCACATTGATATACTGGAAAAGCGCACGCAGGCCCTGTTCAGCGAAGACAAGGGCAAGCGTTTGCGCAAGTCGCATGAAAACCCGGATATCAAAACGCTTTACGCGGAATTCCTCGGTGAACCGCACAGCGATTTGGCGGTCTCGCTTCTGCACACCAAGTACAAGGCCCGGCCGAGGATCTGATCCGCCAGGCATGGAGGCAAAGGCTTTAACCTTTGGCATAGTATGATTTGACGTAACGGGCGACTTTTTGTGCAGGCGAAAAGTCGCCCGTTGTGCTTGAATAGTTTTTAAAAAAGAGTAGCATAGCCTTTTCAGTAATAATTCTTATTTGTATTTGGGAGTGCGCGGGGTAACCGCGCTGAAAGGATAAAAGATATGAAGAATGACGGTTTTGCCCCGTTTATTGATGAAGCCGAAATATGGTCGGTCATTGAACGGGAAGGCGCTCCTTCAGTGGAGCGCATTGACGATGTGCTGGCCAAGGCCCGTGAGGGCAACGGCCTTGATATGGATGAAGCGGCGGTTTTACTGGCGCCCATGCCCGAAGACCGCCTGGCTGATGTGTACGCCACGGCTCTCAAGCTGAAAGAACAGGTTTACGGCAAGCGCATGGTCTTGTTCGCGCCGCTGTATGTTTCCAATTTGTGCGGCAACAGCTGCTCTTACTGCGCGTTCAGCGTGAAAAACAAGGATCTGGAGCGCCGCAGCCTAACGCCTGATGAAATCCGTGTGGAAGTGCGCATCATTGAGCAAATGGGGCATAAGCACATCCTGGCCGTGTATGGCGAGCACCCGGCCTGGAACGCCAAGGCCATTGCCGAGAGCATTGAGGTGATGTACAGCGTGAAAACGCCGCCCAGCGGCGAAATTCGGCGCATCAACGTCAATTGCGCGCCCCTGGACGCTGAGGGTTTCGCTACCCTTAAAAGCGTGGGCATCGGCACGTTCCAGTGTTTCCAAGAAACCTATCACCGGGAAACGTACGCGGCCATGCACCCCGGCGGCCGCAAAAAAGATTATGACTGGCGCGTGTTCGCCATGCATCGCGCCAATGAAGGCGGCATTGACGATGTGGGCATCGGGGCGCTGTTCGGGTTGTTTGATCATCGTTTTGAAGTGCTGGCTATGATGCAGCACGCCGCCGCTCTGGAAGAGCTGTACGGAGCCGGACCGCACACCATTTCTTTCCCGCGCATTGAGCCGGCCCAGAATTCGGAAATATCCCATAATCCGCCCAATGTGATTACCGATGATGTGTTCAAGCGCATCATCGCCGTGGTGCGCCTGGCCATGCCGTATACCGGCATGATCATCACCACCCGCGAGAAGCCGGAGCTTAAACGCGAACTGCTGCGTCTGGGCATTTCCCAGCTCAGCGCGGCTTCGCGCACCTATCCGGGCGGCTATGCCGCGGCCAAAACCAATCGGGAAGACGCCCAGCAGTTCTGGGTGGGCGACAGCCGGGGCCTCAATGAAATTGTGCGCGACCTGCAAGTGGACGGCTACATTCCGTCGTTCTGCACGTCATGCTACCGCAAGGGCCGCACCGGCGAACACTTTATGGGTCTGGCCCATACGGCCTTCATCCATAACTTCTGCCAGCCCAATGCCCTGACCACTTATTATGAATATCTGTGCGACTACGGCGATGAAGAGGCTGTCCGGAGCGGCAAGCAGATCATCGACCGCGCGGTCGATGATCTGCCCGGGGAAAAAGAGCGGGAAACCATGCGCAAAACCCTTAAGCGCGTGGAACAAGGCGAGCGCGACATCTGCGTATGATGCCGTCTGGCCTGGACCTTGATTTATGGGCGCAAGCCGCGCGCCTGCGCGAGGAATATTGGGATAAATCCGTTTATTTGCGCGGCATTGTGGAGTTTTCCAATTATTGCGTCCAAAATTGTCTGTATTGCGGTTTGCGGCGGGCCAATAGCGGGCTTTCCCGCTATCGCTTGGCCGGGGAGGCTATTTTTGCCGCTGCCGCCGCTATCCGCGGTCTAGGTTTGGGCACAGTAGTTCTGCAAGCCGGGGAAGATGCGGCCTATGACGCCTCGCAGATTGCGGCATTGGTCGTCCGCATCAAGCAGGAGCTCAATCTGGCGGTGACGTTATCTTTGGGCGAGCGCAGCCGGGCGGAGTACGCTCTATGGCGCAAGGCCGGAGCGGACAGATATCTGCTCAAGCTGGAAACCCTGGACGCAGCGTTGTACGCCCGCCTGCGGCCGGGCAAAAAGCTCGGCGAGCGGATAGCGGCCTTGGAAACCCTGGCGGAACTGGGTTATGAAACCGGGTCGGGCCTGATCGTGGGCCTGCCGGGTGAAGACTCGGCTTCGCTGGGGCGGAGTCTGGAATTTCTGGCCGGGTTGCGCCTGGATATGGTCTCCATGAGCCCGTTTACGCCCGCGCCGGGCACACCCCTGGCCGGGGAGCCCCCTTGCGGATTGGCGGAAATTTTAAACGCCATGGCCCAGACCCGCGTATCTATGCCCAGCGCCCACATTCCGGTAACCAGCGCTCTGGGCCTGCACGGCGATGCGGTGCGCCTTAAAGCCCTGGAAGTGGGCGATGTGCTCATGCCCTCGCTCACCCCGGCCGAAGTGCGCGGCAACTACGCCATTTACGCGGGCAAAAACACTGGAGCCGAAGACCCTGCGGCCCGCGCGACCGCCATGCGCGGCATGTTGCTGGCCGCCGGCTTCAAACTGCCGCCCGGCCCCGGCTCCGCCTGGCGGCTGATAAAAAAGTAGCAGCTTCCGGAGGAGGGGAACCCCAAGGGGTGCTACCCCTTGAGGTTCCCCTCCTCCGG
>CBDTYX010000158.1:0-5247 GCA_965364745.1 uncultured Desulfovibrionaceae bacterium
AAAATCACATCCTTGTTTTCCTGCTCCAGGCGCTGGGCAATATGAAAGCCCACTTCACCCGCGCCGATGATGATCATCTTCAAACGGTCCGGAGTTTTGAAATTGAAAAAAAACGGCATGGTCCCGATCCTCGGCTAAAGTCCGACGCTTCTGCTTGCTTATAACTCGCGGCAAAGAAATAGGGAATAGGGATATGGCCCGGCCGCCGGGCCGGAAAAGTTAAGCCGAAAATTCGGCATAACAACCGGCGTAGGCCTTGAGCATGATCTCCGCCCGAAAATTGCGCTCATAGCGCGCGCGGGCTTTAAGGCCCATATCCCGCATTCGGGCGGGGCTCCGCAAAAGTCCCCCCGCTGCCGCGCTTAAAGAGGCCACATCGCCCAAAGGAGCCAAAAGGCCGGTTTCCCCGTCCGCCACCTGCTCGGGTATGCCGCCGGTTTTATACGCGCACACCGGCACGCCTGCGGCCATGGCTTCCAAAACAAGCAAAGAGTGATTTTCCGCCGGGGAAGTGCTGACGAACACATCTGCGGCCAGCATGAACGCTTGCATTTTAGGCGTATCCACATAAGGCCAATAATAGACATCGCCCTCGCGGCAAAGCTTGGTCCCGCCCACAATAAAGGCCGCCGCGCCCGGTATTTCGGTTTTGATTTTTTCCCAAACCGCCAGAAAATCCCGCCCGCCTTTATTGGCGGCCAATGTACCGCCGTGCGCCGCAAAAAGCAGTAGCCGCATGCCGGCATTCATCCCGAAAGAAGCACGGGCACGCTCGCGCGAAAGGTTAAGCAAAGGATCTTCCACGCCATTGGGGATGAGTAGGCACTTAAGCTCGGGCAGGGTCTTACGCGCCATTTTGCGCAGCCAAACTGAAGGTGAAACCAGGGTAGGCTTTTGCGCCAGAAGCAGCTCGCGCAGGGCTTGTTGCCGCTGCGGGGCTTGCGGGCAGCCCTGGGGGCAATTCTCCGGGCAGCCCTCCAGCCAGCCGGAGCAACTTTGGGGGTGAATGCAGCCGCCGGTAAGCAGCGAGCAATCGTGCAAAGTGAGTACATCCAAGCGGCGGTTTAAGCTTAAAAACCCCCGTAGCAGCCCGGTCCAGTCGCGCGAGCCGTGCGCGTGACACAGATCGCCGGACGGAATCCGCATTGCAAGGTCCGGCGGCGCAATTTCCCGCACAGAGGGGTCAGCGCTGTCTCTGACTTCGCAAGACAGCCGGGCGGCAAAACCGTATGGTGTGATGCCCTCAGCCAAAAGACGCATGACTCGCGCCGCGCCGCCCTGCGCCGCTAAAACGCCGTGCAAATGCACGGGGCGCAATGCGGGCTCCGGACCGGAAGGCGCGGCCAAAAGATCAGCCGTCACAGCCGGTCGCCTCCAAAAAATCGTGCTTAAGGCACCACAGAATATGGAAATCAGCCTGTTCGCCCGCCAAATCGAATTCGCGTAAAACCTCGCGTAAATCATCTACTGATGCTGCCTTACGGGCTTTAAGCAGCATTTTGCGCAGAGCCCACTCATTGATGATGGAATCAATGCCGGCATAGTAAATCGGCGATTCCTGACCGCGGTATAACGCCTCGCCGGAACGCGACCAGACGAGCCGCAAATCAGGAGCAAGCGTTTGCGTGGTGTAGACGCCGAAAAGCCGGCTGAAGGGGAATTGCAGCGGGTGGTTAAGCGAGCGCAGATCGTCCGCGGGCGCGGGCCGGGCGCGCAGGTCTTCCCATAGGGAGAGATAGGCGTTGACGATTTTATCCCAGGTATACCCGGCCAGAATATGGCGCCTGGCCGCCTCGCCCATGGTCCGCCGCCGCTGCGGATCGGCGATGAGTCCGGCCAGGCCTTCGGCCAATGCGGGAACGGATACCGCCGTCTGCTGGGCCAAACGCAAATGATACTGGCTGTCATACCAGAGATGGGCCAAAACATCGGTATATTCCGTGCTTGCGGGGCCGAGGGTCGGAATCAGCAGTCCGGTCTCGCCGTGGATGACCGTATCTTTGTAGCCGTCGTAATCGGAAGCGATAACCGGCAGCCCGGCCAGACCCGCCTCCAGAATGGTCAGACCGAAAGTTTCCTGCACATTGTCCGAAGGCGAAAGAAAGATATCCGACGCCTGATAAAGGCTGTCGCGGGTTTCGTCATCCGGGCGGGGCACCACCTTAAGCTCAAGGCCCATGCCCCTCGCCAGAGCTGTGAGAATGCCGGGCGTATCATCGTCATCGCTGTACCAGCCTGCCAAAATAAGCTGTAGGCGATTTAGATCAAAACCATTGCTCTTCAGGCGATGCGCGGCCCGCAGCACCGGGATGAGATCCATTTTGGAATAATGGGAAATGCGCCCCACTACCAGGCAGGCCACGTCATCAGCAGCCAGGCCGTGCCGGGCGCGGGCGGCGGCGCGCCTTTCCCGGTCGGGCGCGAGAGCCGGGCTGTCGTCCACGCCCAAGGGAATACGCCGGATCTGCGGGGCCCTGAAAATTTCCGGCGCAAGGCCGTAGGCCGCGCGAGCCGAGGCAAAGGCCCGCTCGACCACTGCGGCGCCGCAGGCGGAAGTGGCCACAATGGCGTCGCGTTCGGTCACTCCCGGCCAGAGGTGCCCCAGAAAAGCCGGGGCGTAGCGGGCATAGCTTAAGGAGTGCGTAACCCCGGTGATCGGGAAAATGTCTTCGGCCAAATAGTTGCGCAGCCGGGCCAGAGCCGTGAACTGGGAGATCCAGTCCGAAAGGTGAAAGCAGTGGTATGTTTCGCGTTGCACTGACTCGGGCAAATTAAGCAGCAAAGCGAACTTGAACGCGCCACGCCCGGCCAAAACGCCGAATTCGGATTCCAGAGACGCCTTTAACTTGTCCGCCTGCCCTTGATTGGCCAGGAAAAATGAATACGTGGCAAAGGGGTCGGCCTTGAGCAAGGCGCGCAAAAAACCGGCATTGGCTACCCCCCGGCCGAGAATAGCCCCGCCTTCCAAAAAGGGATGCAGAGTGGCCCAATTAAGTGATCTGCACATCTCAACTCTCCCGGTCAGGGGTTCGAAAGAGGCTTGGCCCCATACCCTACGGGCCTCGCCCGTTGATTTCGCTTGCTTGCACTTGCGTACACAGGCAAGGGCCGCGCTTAGCTTTACTTTGTGCCGTTGAAGGAGAGGAGCCCGGCTCCAAACCTCCTTCTGGCCCGCTGCGCCCCAACCAGGGTTTCGAAAGGGGCGTCGCCCCTTCGCGGGAGGGAGCCCGGAGGGAGGACCGAGCCTCCCTCCGGCTTTCTATTCCTGTTTCTGCCTGTGCTCGTATTCATCTTTATACAGCTTGTAGGTGATGGAATCGGCCAGGGCCTGCCAGCTGGCTTCAATGATGTTGAAAGACACGCCCACCGTGACCCAGCGGCTGGTCTGGTCGCCGGATTCAATAAGCACGCGCACCACTGAGGCGGTGCCGCCCTCCTCCACATTGGCCAAGACGCGGACTTTAAAGTCAATAAGCCGCATTTCCGCAAGGCGCGGGTAAAAACCGGACAAAGCTTTGCGCAGGGCCATGTCCAGGGCGTTGACCGGGCCGTGTCCATAAGCGGCGGTATGCTCTTCAACGCCTTCCACCCGCAGGGTGACTGTAGCTTCGGAAACAGGCTCTTCCGCTTCCGAGTTTTTAGTTTCCAGCACCCTAAAATGGATGAGATCGAAAAACTGGCGCACCCCATGCCGGCCCAATTTTTTGAGCAGCAGAAGCTCCACCGAAGCTTCGGCCGCCGCATAGTCATAGCCTTGCGCGGTTTTAGCCTTAAGCTCGTTGTGCAGACCGCGCACCACGGGTTCGTCCTTATCGAGGTGAAATCCGAAGCGCTTCGCCAGGGAGACGATGTTGCTGCGCCCGGCCAGTTCGGTAATGAGAATGCGCTGACGGTTGCCCACGCTGTCCGGATTGATGTGCTCGTACAACGAAGACTTGCGGGACACGGCGCTGACATGCACCCCGCCCTTGTGCGCAAAGGCCGAACGGCCCACAAACGGCTGGCGGGCAAACAAGCCCATATTGGCGATTTCAGCCACATAATTGGACAGGGCCGAAAGCTGGACCAGTTTTTCCTTGGGCAGGCAGTGATAGCGGCCGCCGGATTTCAAGTTCAACAGAGGAATGATGGAGGTTAAATTGGTATTGCCGCAGCGCTCGCCCACGCCGTTAATGGTGCCCTGCACCTGGGTGGCCCCGGCTTCCACTGCGGCCAGACTGTTGGCTACAGCCAGTTCGCAGTCGTTGTGCACATGGATGCCTATGACGGCTTCGGGAAGAGCCTCATGCGCCGCCTTGACCATATCGTATATTTCCGTAGTCAAAGAACCGCCGTTGGTGTCGCACAAAACCAAGCTTTCCGCCCCGGCGTCAAAAGCCGCGCGCAGCACCGCAATAGAATACTCCGGGTGGGCTTTGTATCCGTCGAAAAAATGCTCGGCGTCAAAAAAGACCGTGAGCCCGTTTTTGCGCAAAAAAGCGACAGACCCGGCGATGATTTCCAAATTGCGCTCCGGGCTGACCCGCAGGGCGATTTCAATATGCTCCTGCCAGGATTTGCCGAAAATTGCGGCGTATTTTGCGCCGGAAGCGACCAATGCCGCCAGATTCGGGTCGTTCTCCGGAGTGTGGTCCGGGTGGTGCGTGGAGCCGAAGGCCACAATTTTGGCCTGTTTAAGCTCATAATCGGCTATTTCCGCAAAAAAAGCATCGTCCACCGGGTTGGACCCCGGCCAACCGCCCTCAATGAAAGGAATGCCGAACTCATCAAGCTTGAGCGCGATTTTTATTTTATCGTCGGCAGTGAAATAAACGTCTTCGGCCTGAGAGCCGTCCCGTAAGGTGGTGTCGTATATAGTTATTTTACTCATGGCTGCCCCCTGCTCCTATAGCATTAACGCTGGACAAAGGCGCTTGACGGCGAAAGCAAGTTAGACCTGCGGCGCGTCCTGCGCCTTGCCCTTCGGGTATCGCCCTAGGCGATATGCAATTTTGCTGCCCTGCAAAATTGCCGCCTACGCCTTTATCGCGGGCGGTATTGCGCTTCGTGAGCATACCGCCAGAGCATTTGCCGAATATTATTTCAAGTGTGAAATGCTCTAAAGGCGCCCGACGAATTTCCGCGCCGGGCGCCGCGCAAGCCGGGCTACTCTTTGCCCAAATTAAACATGTCGTGGAGCACGCGCACGGCCAGCTCCGTGTATTTTTCGTCAATAAGGCAGGTAACCTTGATTTCCGAAGTGGAAAT
>CBDTYX010000159.1:0-5243 GCA_965364745.1 uncultured Desulfovibrionaceae bacterium
CGTGAACCTGGGCTGCGCCACCGGCCACCCCAGCTTTGTCATGTCGGCCAGCTTCACCAACCAGGCCCTGGCCCAGATGGAACTGGCCCAGCGCGGCGACCTTGAAAAAAAGGTGTACACTCTGCCCAAAATTTTGGATGAGGAAGTGGCCCGCTTGCACCTCTCCCGCCTGGGCGTCAAATTGACCGCCCTGTCCAAGGAGCAGGCCGATTATATCGGCGTGGACGTTACGGGACCGTATAAGCCGGAGCATTATAGATACTAAGCGGTGAGCCTGAGACATTGGTTAAATAAAATTTAGACTTTATCTAAAAATGGCTGATAGCGGGGAATTCCGGGTAATCCGGCATTCCCCGTTTTGCTTTTGGCAGGAGGGGCGGCGTTTAGTCAATTAAAAAAGTATTTTTGCTCATGATTTCAAAATAACTATTAGCAGCAGCCGGCAAGAATATGTCTGAAGGAATCCTAAGTCTTAATTGTTAAAGATAATAATAATCAGCAATACCTTTTGAGTAAAAGATATTAACGATATTTTAACAATAATTTTCTTTACATATCATGCTATTTTGTTACTTGTGCTGTTATTCGGGCATTAAAGGTCTATGGTCTTACAGCGACAATAAAAGGAGCGGCTATGAAAAAAATAACTGTTTTTCTCATGATGATTGCGGCATTACTTGTCTTAAGCGGCTGTTCGACAAAAACTTATTACCAGCCGGTTCCCGGCGAGGAGGCTGTGCAGCCCACGGCCAGCTTTGTTGTAGGCAAGACTCAAGATTTGTCAGGCTATAAATTCAGCGATGATGACAAAGATAAATTTGACTTGGCAGCAGCCATGGACGAGGCTTTGAAAGCAGAGCTCGGCAAAGCCGGGGCTTTGCGCCTGGATGGGGCGGACTATGTTATAGACACGAAAATTACTAATTATGCTCCCGGAAATGCGGCCTTGCGCTGGTTGCTTCCCGGCGCCGGAGAAACCAGGCTTACAGTGGAGAGCTCCGTCATAAACAATGAAGGCAGGGTGGTGGCCACAATACCTGTGGACAGACGGGTGCCCGCAGGCGGCGTGCAGACTGTCGGCGCATATAAATATGTTTTTGAGGATGTGGCGAAAGCAATTGTGACCGTGCTGCGCGATGAAACCAAAAGGCAAGCCCCTAAATAAGGAACAGTGGGGACATTGCGAAAGCAGGCCTAAAATTTTTTCTTCCAGATCAAAATTAAATACCGGCCGGGTTGTGCTCTTCCAGCAGCAATCCGGCCGGATTTCAAAATAGATGGATCACAGGCAGAGTATTCGTGAAATTTCGGGTTACTCGCTTTTGGACACCGGCAGGCCTTCTTTTTGCCACTCAAGCATGCCGCCTTTAATTTCCAGCACTTCAGGAAAGCCTTTTTCCCTTAGCATGACCGCGGCCTTGGCCGAACGATTCCCGGAGCGGCAGTAGACCAAATAAGTCGCTATTTTGGGCAGGCGTTCAGCTTTGTCCGCAAAATCCGGCGCGTTGAAATCGAGGAGTACGGCGCCGGGGATATGCCCGGCCGCGTATTCTTCCGGAGTGCGCACATCTAAAATAGTGAAATTATGGTCGGCTCCGCGGGTTTGCATCAGTTTTGAGGCTGCTGCAGGGGTAAGAACTTCGGATTCTTCCGCCTGCCCGGGATTATGGTTCGACATGACGGTGATTCCTCCCAGGAACAGGGCAATAAAGCCTATATATAGAAATTTTCTAACCTTATTCATCACACTAAGTTTAATCTTTATGCGCGCAAAAGCAATCGCCGGGCTTTTCAGGCACAGCAAGAAAAAATAGCGTTTGGCCGTTGGTTGGCATCAAATCCAGTCGGGTTTAAGACGGGGGTGGAGCCGGTGAGGGGGGAACCGCAAGGGGCTCAGCTCCTAATGGCCCCCCCTGACACGCTCACGCGTTAAAATCCACAGGCACGCGCACGTCCTGGCCGGCTTTGTTGGTGAACGACAAAAAGCCGTTGGCAAGGCCGAAGAGGTATAAATCGCGGGTGATGCGCACGTCATCCCGGCAGTAGCGGGTGATTTCCTCAATTTTGCCTTCTTTCCACCACTGCAGGGCCATGAGCCCGTCAGCGCTTTTGGGCGCGCCCAAGGTGGCCTGGGCCAGATTATCCAGGGACAGGCGGTAGCTTAGGCGCTCGTAAACCACCTGGAGCATGTCCAGGGTGGGGAGCTTGCGGAAAAAAGCTTTGCCGCCGCTGTACAGAGACAGGACCTCGTAGTCGAAGCGCTTCAGGTTGAAGCCGACCACCAGCGGCCCGGAGGCCAGTTTGGCCAGCATTTCCGGCATACGTTCTTCGGTGTAGGCGGTGAAGGAATCGTCATACGAGTCGTAGATCACAGCCACGGACACGCGCATGCGGTCGGCCCGGTGCCAGCCGCCCACTTCCTGGGCCGAGAGCTGGGTTTCCACGTCCAAAACCAGGTAACGGCTGCCGGCGTCCGGCGCGGGATCAAGGACAGCAGTGGTCATAGTTTTCTCTTCATTCATAACACTAGGGTTCGTCACGTGAAAAGAGCGATTTTCGCGCGCTCCGCTGCTCGGCTCGGCGTTATTCCGGCAATCAACCACTCCTTTTTCCAAACCTGCCAAGCGGGGTTCAGGAGGGGAAAAGGTCTGGAAGAGGGGAACCTCAAGGGGCTCGGCTCCTTGGGGTTTCCCTCTTCCAGAGGCTGCTCCAATGGGAAAAATCTTCAGCTCCGGCGCGGCCGCCACCGTGCCGCTGAGCAGGCCTTCAGCTAAAAACAAAGCCCCGGCCTTGTCAATGGGCCGGTTGCCCGAACCGCACTTGGGCGAGTGCACGCAAGAGGGGCAGCCGAGCTCGCAGGAGCAGTCGGCCACGGCCGCGTATGTGCGGCGCAACAGGTCCTCGCCTTTGCGAAAGGCCTGGCGGGTGAGGCCCGCGCCGCCGGGGATGCCGTCGTAAATAAACACTGTGGGCGCGCCGGTCTGGGCGTGCATGGGCGTGGAAATGCCGCCCAGATCATTGCGGTCGGCCAACACCAGCAGGGGGAAAATGCCGATGGCCGCGTGCTCCAGGGCATGAATTGAGCCCATGAAGTGGATGAATTTGGCCTCGGCTTCGCGCTGCAGGCTTTCCGGAATGGTGAACCACAGGCCCTCCGTTTCGAATTCCAAGGGCGGAAATTCCAGGGGCACGACGCTTAAGAGGCGGTTCTGGCTGGTGCTGCGCTTTTCATAGCCGGTAATGGTTTCCGTAACTTTGAGCACTCCGCTGTACAATATGGTCCCCAGCACCGGGCGCGAGTCCTCGATGCTTAAAATTTCCGTAACTTTGTTGCTGCGCACCCGGGTGTAATAGTTGGGGTTGTCGGGTTCGGCCTGGGCCGTGCGGCCGCCCAGGTCCAGGTCTTTAATCGTATAAGTGCGCCCCCGGTGCAAATAAACCGCGCCGGGGTGGGCCTCGCGCAGGGCCCGAATGCCGTCCACCGTGCCGATGACCTGTTTTTCCGGGGTTTCAATGGTATAGGCCCCGCCGCTGGAGCGCAGATCCACGTCGCGCTGCGGCCGTTTGCGGGCGGAATAATAAGTTTGGCCGTCGGCCGAGCATAAGAGCTCGCCACGGCTTTGCAAAAAATCCACTTCCTTTTTAATGGCCGGTTCGCACGGCCAGGCTTCAAGCGCTTTAAGGGGCAGCTCAGCGGCCGCGCAGCACAGGTGCCGCCGCACGATCACCGGATTGGCCGGGTTAAGCACGGCATCTTCAGGCGGGCGGCTGAAAAAATCATGAGGGTGCTTGATAAAGTGTTGGTCCAGGGCGTCTTCCTGAGCTACGAACAGCACGGCGCTTTCATTGCCGTGCCGTCCCACCCGGCCGCCGCGCTGCTGAAAGGACATGACCGAGCCCGGATAGCCCACCAGAATGCATAAATCCAGGTTGCCGATATCAATGCCCAGCTCCAGGGCGCTGGTGCTGACCACAGCCAGGAGTTCGCCGTTTTCCAGGCGGGCTTCAATTTCGCGGCGCTCTTCGGGCAAAAATCCGGCCCGGTAAGCGCTGATGCGCGAGGCGTATTTGCCGGCCTTGCTGCCGGCCCAGAGGCTGATGAGTTCGGTCATGCGCCGCGATTGACAATAGACAATGGTGCGCAGATTGCGGGAAAGGGCGGCCTGGAGCAGCTGGATGGCCGCTGTGGCCGGGCTGCCTTCGGGGTTGATGAAGACCATGTGCCGTCTTCCCTTGGGCGCGGAGCCTTTGCTGACGACTTCAGCCTCAAAACCGGTCAGGCTGCGGGTTAGTTCGCCCGGGTTGCCCACGGTGGCCGAGCAGAAAATATAGGCGGGATCAGCCCCGTAATTGGCGCAGATGCGGTTGAGGCGGCGGAAAATCTGGGCCATGTGGCTGCCCAAAAGCCCCCGGTAGGTGTGCACTTCGTCCACAACCACATAGTCGAGGCCCGCCCAGAACGTGGCCCACAGTTCGTGGTGCGGGCACAGGGCCAGGTGCAGCATTTCCGGATTGGAAATGAGCACATTGGGGGGATTCAAGCGGATTTTGCGGCGAAAATGATCGCTGGTGTCGCCGTCATACACGGCGACCTCGGGCCGGCCTTCCGCCGGCCAGTGCTCGGTGAGCCGGTTAAACGCGCCGAGTTGGTCCTGGGCCAAGGCTTTAAGCGGAAAAAGATACAAGGCCCGGCTGTCGGGGTTGGTCAGAAAGTTTTCCAGCATGGGCAGGTTATAGACCAGGGACTTGCCGCTGGCCGTGGGCGTGGCGATAACCACGTGCTGTCCGGCCCGGGCGAAATCCACGGCCCGGGCCTGATGGGCGTACAGTCGGGAAATGCCCTGTCGGGCAAGAATATCGCTGACGGCCTTGGGCCAGGGACGGGTCGGCTCGGCGTACACGGCTTCTTCAGCTTCGATAACGCGGTGGTGGGCGATCTGCAGCTTGAAGCTCTCGGCTTCCAGCAGGGAGCAAATGTAATCGGCTACGGAGTTTTCAGTAAGGAAAGGCATAAAAATAAAATTGCTCGGTCTGAGGCCTTTTAATCCTGAGAAAAGCAAAATGCAAAAGGCGCGGATTCTCCTGTTTACACAGGGAATGACGAGCGAGAGGTGAAAGTGCGGCTCGCGGTTTCTTCACTGCGCTGTGCTTCGTTCAGTTTTAAAGGAAACGGCCTCGTTATTATATAATTTTTTTTCAAGCTGTCCAACCGGAGTTCAGGAGGGGAGAGGGGCCGGGAGAGG
>CBDTYX010000160.1:0-5239 GCA_965364745.1 uncultured Desulfovibrionaceae bacterium
GCCCAAGGCGGAGCGTAAAGCCACGCAAGCCACTTTGGGCATCGCCTTACCGGAGGCGGACGCGGATAAAGCCAAAGGGGCCAAGACCGGTAAAGCCAAGTCTGAGCCTAAACCGGCCTGGCCGTCTGATTTGTTGGAACAGACTCAGGCCGTGCGGGCCGCCGCCGATGCATTGCAATCCGCCGGAAAATCCGTTGCTCCCGAAACAGTCGCTGCCGCATTCACCCGCGCGCCTCGCGCCCGTGTGCAGGAAATTTTGCAGGCCCTGTCCACTTTGGGCTTCATAACTTTGTTTGAATCTGAACCAAAGGAGCGCGACGCATGAACATGCTCAAGGAGTTCCTTTTGGGCGTGAAAGTGCGCATGGTGGAAGAAATTGAGATAGGCAAGCAGTGGTTTGAGTCCATTTAAGACAGTTTTCAGCAGATAGCAAACCGGCCACCTTCAGGTAAACACTTGCCACTCCTCCGGAAATATGCTTTGCTGCACAGTGAATAATCAATGCCCCGGCAAGGTTTGCCAAAGGGAGAGCCGTTAAAAATCATGCTGCGCTTTAAAAAGCCCGAACCCAAAAACGAGGCGCCCAAAAATAAACTGCGGCGAGCCTTTAAGCCGGAAGGCAAAGCCGCGGCTGAATCCGTCCGGGCTTTGCCCGCCGGCGACAGCCGCTTGAGCCTGTTTTCCATCTGCTTGTTCGCCCTGTTGCTGTTTTCGCTGTACCTGGCCTATCGCCTGGCCGAGCCGTTCATTCACTCCATCATTATGGGCATTGTGTTTGCAGCCCTGTCCGCGCCCATTTATTTATGGGCCATGCGCCACACCCGCGGCCGCCGCGTGCCCGCGGCGCTGGTCACCCTGGCCCTCTTGCTTTTGTGCGGCGTGTTTCCTTTGGCCGTGTTTTTGAAAAAGCTTATTCCCCAGGCCATGGACAGCATCAGCACCATCAGCACCTGGCTGTCGCAGCACGATGTGGAGCAGATCATGTCCATCTCCTGGGTGAAGTCCACCCTGGAGTGGGTGCACGAAAACCTGCCCTTCGCCTCGTTCAGCCAGGCGGAAATTCAGGACGCCTTGCTCAGCGTCAGCAAAACCGCAAGCCAGTATGTCATTCGCGGCGCGGGCGCCATATTGCAAAACACTCTGACCTTCACCATGCATTTTGTGCTGGTGCTGCTGGTTATGTTCTTTATGTTGCTGGACGGCCCCCGGCTGCTGGCCCGTTTGCAATATCTTTCGCCCTTGCGTCGGCGGCAGAATGAAGCCATTGTCACCAACCTGCGCCGGGTGGCCCGCGCCGTGCTGGTGGGCGGGCTTTTGGTGGCCGTGCTCCAGGGCATTGCCGGCGGCATCGGCATGGCCATTGTGGGCATGCCGGCTCTTTTTTGCGGCACCATGATGGCTGTGGCCTCCCTTGTGCCGGTGCTGGGCACGGGGCTTGTCTGGGTTCCGGTGGCCGCCTGGCTGCTGATTACCGGGCAAACCTGGCAGGGCGCGTTTATCATCGCCTGGTGCATTTTGCTGGTCACCAATATCGACACATTCCTGCGGCCCATTTTTATGCGCAACAGCGCCGGGCTGTCCACGTTTTTCCTGTTCATGTCCATCATCGGCGGGCTCAATGTCTTCGGCATGCTGGGCATTTTCTACGGTCCTCTGATTCTGGGCTTTGCCGTGGTTATGGTTTCCTTGTACGGTGAAGAGTACCACGATTTTCTGACCGACAAGATGCGCACGGGCGTCGCGCCCGGCGCGGGCGCCCACCACCCGGTGCGCAGCAGCGCGGCCATGGCCGGCGCGGGCGGGCAAAAATCGCCGCGCGCCACCCGGTACATGAGGGCGCGGCGCAGGGACAATTAGCCGGACTGTGGGGTATTCGGCGGCGCCCGGCGCGGATATTTTTGTCCCTTTTTTTTCTATTTCAGGTTGAAACTTGGCGCGCTTGCAGGTAAAGGTTTTTTTATGTCTGCACGGAAAGTTCTGTTTCTGGCGCCGGCTCAGGCCGTAACCCGCATCTTCGCCGCCCTCAAGGCCATGGATGTGGAAGTGGGCATCGCGGAAAACATGCGCGGCGCTTCGGCCTTCATACGCCAATCCGCTCCGGTGTTGATCATCACTCGTCCCGAACTGCCCGGCTACAAGGCCGAAGACCTCCTGGCCGTGGGCGTTGAAGACCCGGCCTTCCCGGCGGTTATCGTTACGGCTGAGCAGGGCACCGCTCAGGATGCGGAGCGTTATCTTTCCCTTGGCGCCAAAGACTACTGGCTTGAGCCGCTCAGCCCGGAAAAAATAGCGGCCTCCCTGCCCGCTCCGGTTAAAAGCGCGCCGCTGCCCGCCAATACCACTTTGGGCGGGCATAAGCCTGATATGGCCGGATCTCGCATCATCGGCCAGGATCCGGCTATTGCCCGCGTGCTGGCCCTGGCCAAGCAGGTGGCGCCGTCGCGGGCCACTGTGCTTATTGCCGGCGAGTCGGGCACTGGTAAGGAGGTGTTCGCCCGCTACGTGCACAACATGTCCGGCCGGGGCGAGCGTCCGTTTGTGGCGGTCAACTGCGCGGCCCTGCCCGAGCATCTTTTGGAAAGCGAGCTTTTCGGTCACGAAAAAGGCGCGTTTACCGGCGCCATCAACCGCAAGCTGGGCAAATTTGAACTGGCCAGCGGCGGGACTATTCTGCTTGACGAAATTTCGGAAATGGAGTTGGCCCTGCAGGCCAAGCTTTTGCGCGTGCTGCAGGAAAGCGAGCTCGACCGCGTGGGCGGCAGCGAAACAGTCAAGGTGGATGTGCGGGTCATCGCCACCACCAACCGCGATTTGGCCGCCTGGGTGGAAGAGGGCAAGTTCCGCCAGGACCTCTACTTCCGCCTGAATGTTATTCCCTTGACCCTGCCCCCTTTGCGCGAGCGCGGCAATGACGTGGATCTGCTGGCTCGCTTTTTTATGGATATGTACAGCAAAGATTACGGCATCGCCAATGTGAGCCTGTCGCCGGCGGCGCAGGACTGGCTGAAAACCTACGACTGGCCGGGCAACGTGCGCGAGTTGCAAAACCTTATGGAGCGCGCCGTGCTCCTGTGCGGCGGCCGGCCCATTGAACCTGGACACTTTTTGCTGGACCCGGATAACTGGCCGGTATTTTTGGATGGCGATGCCGACGCCGCCCAGGCCGCGCCTGCTGCTGCAGGCGTGAATTCGGCTGCAGACGGCGAAACGGCCGCGCCCGATTATGAGGCTCCTTCCACGCTGGCCGCGTCTTCCGCCGCCGCGCCGCAAGCCGGCGGGCTCAACCCCGAGCTGTTCAGCGCCGGGGTGATTCCTTTGCACGAAATGGAGCGGCTGATGATCATCCGCGGTTTGGAGCAAACCGCGGGCAACCGCACCCAGGCCGCGGAACTTCTCGGCATTTCCGTGCGCACCCTGCGCAATAAGCTTAACGAATACCGTGAACTTGGAGTTGAGGTATTTTGAATTTAGGGATAAAAGCTTTGCCGTGAGGCGCGTTTCAATGCTGATTGCGGGTGCGCGTTCTTCCCGCAATTTTTTACGCCGAAAAAACGCTGCGCCGCACGCAAGCTGCTTATTGTAATGAACAATTTTCCCAGAGCTTTTGAAGTTGAGTATCAATCATGAACCTTACTGAAAAAATAATCGCCGCCCACCTGGCCGACGGCGTAATGAAAGCGGGCGAGCCCATAGCTTTGCGCATTGACCAGACGCTGACGCAAGACACCACCGGGACCATGACCTATCTGCAGTTTGAGGCCATAGGCGTGCCCAGAGTTAAAACCAGGCTTTCGGTCAGTTATGTGGACCACAATACTTTGCAGACGGGCTTTCGCAACCCCGATGACCATCGCTTTTTGCGCACCATCGCCGCCAAGTATGGTCTGGTGTTTTCGCCGCCCGGCACCGGCATCTGCCACCAATTGCACCTGGAAAATTTCGCCAAGCCCGGCGTGACCCTGCTCGGCGCGGACAGCCATACTCCCACGGCAGGTGGGGTGGGGGCTCTCGCCATTGGCGCCGGGGGCTTGTCCGTGGCCCTGGCCATGGCCGGCGAGCCCTTTGGCCTGAATATGCCCAAAGTGGTGGGCGTGCGGCTTGTAGGCCGTCTGCAGGGCTGGGCCACGGCCAAAGACGTGATTTTGCATATCTTAAGCCGCCTTTCGGTTAAGGGCGGCGTGGGCAAGGTGCTGGAGTACGCCGGGCCTGGCGTGGCCACCTTAAGCGTGCCCGAGCGCGGCACCATCACCAATATGGGCGCGGAACTGGGCGCCACCACCTCCATTTTTCCCAGCGACGACAAAACCCGCGAATTTTTGCGACTCATGGGCCGCGAAGCCGATTGGCAAGCCCTGGTCGCTGATCCGGATTGCGCTTATGACGAGGAAATGGAAGTGGACTTGAGCGCGCTTGAGCCGCTGGCCGCCTGCCCGCATATGCCCGATCTGGTGAAGCCCGTGGCGGAACTCGCCGGCCTTAAAGTGGACCAGGTGGGCATCGGTTCGTGCACCAACTCGTCATACAGCGATCTTTCCCTGGTGGCCCAGGTGTTCAAAGGCCGCCACACCGCTGTGGGCACCGATGTGCTCATTTCTCCCGGCTCCAAGCAGGTGCTGACCATGCTGGCCCAGTCGGGCGAGTTGCTGGATCTGTACGCCAGCGGGGCGAGGGTTTTGGAGTGCGCCTGCGGGCCGTGCATCGGCATGGGCGGCTCGCCTGTGTCCGGCGGGGTGAGCGTGCGCACCTTTAACCGCAATTTTGAAGGCCGCAGCGGCACCCAGGATGCTAAGGTTTACCTGGTCAGCCCGCTGGTTGCCGCTAAAGCTGCTCTGGACGGCCAGTTCAGTGATCCGGCCGGCTGGGGCGAAGCCCCCAAGGACAAGGGCTTTCCGGCGCAAATTCCGTCCATCCGCAATCTGTTCATCTTCCCGGAAGTCGACGGTTCCAAGGTGGAAGTTCTGCGCGGGCCCAATATTGTGGCCTTGAAGCCTTTTGCCCCTCTGCCTGAAGATTTGCGCGCCGAGGTGGTTATCCGCACCGGCGACAACATCACCACCGACCATATCGTGCCCGGCGGCGCGGAGGTGAGCGCTTTGCGCTCCAATATTCCGGCCATTTCCCGCTACGTGTTCTCGCGCCTGGATAAGGACTTTGCGGATCGGGCTGAAGCCGCCGGGGCCGGCGTGATTGTGGGCGGTGAAAACTACGGGCAGGGCTCCAGCCGCGAACATGCCGCCCT
>CBDTYX010000161.1:0-5228 GCA_965364745.1 uncultured Desulfovibrionaceae bacterium
GGGGCCGATTCCCTGATAGCCGAATGGAAGGAAAAAACAGATATCATCGGGAAAACATTGTCCCTCGTGACCAGCGGTCAATCCATCAGCGGCGAAGCCGTGGATCTTAGTGATGACGGATTGCTGATTGTACGCGATCGGGCCGGCAAAGAGCATCCTATTGAAGCCGGTGACTATACAACCGATTAGGTCTCGCTGTTTCCAAGCGATATGTGGCCGACGAGCGGGATGTCGCAATGACCGGCCCGGAGCTGCTGCAGCCTATCTGGACCCTGACGGGAACAGGATTACGCCTATGGTGCGCAGAAAGACTTTGCAGTCAAAGAACAGGGACATATGTTTGATGTAGTAAAGGTCGTATTCCAGCTTCATGCGCGAGTCTTCCACCGAGGCGCCGTAGGGGTAGGAAACCTGAGCCCAGCCGGTGATGCCCGGTTTTACGGTGTGGCGGATGTAGTAGTAGGGAATTTTTTCCGAGAGGGCGGCCACGAATTCCGGCCGTTCGGGGCGGGGCCCCACAAAACTCATGTCGCCTTTGAGCACATTCAGGAGTTGGGGCAGTTCATCCAGGCGCACCTTGCGGATAAAGGCGCCCACTTTGGTCACGCGCGGGTCGTTTTTGGCCGCCCAAACCGCGCCGTTTTTTTCGGCGTCCTGGCGCATGGAGCGGAACTTATACAGGGTAAAGTCTTTGTTTTTAAGGCCTACCCGGCGTTGGCGGTAAATGATCGGCCCCGGCGAATCCAGGCGCACGGCCACGGCTGTGATGAGCATGAACGGCCAGAGCACGAGCAGCAGACCCAAGGCCAGGATGATGTCCATGGCCCTTTTTAAGCGTCGGGTCAGCTTGTAGATGTTCAGGTTAAAACCGTCTTCCATGAGCAGCCATTCGTCATTGATGTGTTCTACAGGCGTGCGCATGGTCAGCTCTTCCATGAGCGCGCCCACGGTTTCCACCTGGACGCGTTGCTCGAGGCGGGCCCGCAACAGGGTGTGGGCCAGGGGGCCGGTAAGCTCGGCATCGGGCAGGAGCAGGATAATATTGGCGCTGTTTTCTCTGGCGATATCCACCGCATCGGCCAGAGCGCCGAGGCAGGGGCCGCTGCCGACAGCCGCCGGGCAGCCCGCTTCGCCCACATAGCCGATGATTTCAGCTTCGGGCATGTGCTCGGCCAGGAGCGCGGCCACTTTGCCGTCCGAGTCCGCGCCGAAGAACAGAATTTTTCGTTTAGCGGCGAAGCGCCGGAAAATGCCGATATAGGCCACTCGCCAGGACAGGGTCAACCCTAAGGTGATGACGAATTGCAGGACGTACAAAAGGCGGGGGAAGCGCCAGGTTTCGGAAATGAAGAACACAAAGCCGGTGAGCATGGTGCCCAGGATGGTGGCGATGACCACGCGGGCCAGCAGGTCGCGGTCGCCGGCTTTGTCCAGGGCGTAGCAGTCCAGGGTGTAGTAGGACAGCAGGAACATGAATGTGGTGAACGTGGAAGCGCCGGTGTAGTCGTGAATGATGGATAGGCCGCTTTCAATGGTCAGGGGCGAGCCGAGATACAGGGCCAGCAGGATACAGGTCAGGTCCAGAATCATGAATACGGCCAGGCGGACAGTTCTGCTCATAGCAATTCACTCCCTTCAAATTCCCTATAATCCCATTATAGTCATAAGTCCAAGGCTGACTTTGCGGGCGTCGAAGCGGTCTTCGACAAAGGCGCGGCCGGCCGTTCCCTGACGGGCGACAAGTCCGGGTTCGACAATGAATTTTTCCATGGCCGCAGCCAGAGCGTCCACATCGCCAAGGGGAGTCATCCAGCCGTTTTCGCCGTCAATGACTACTTCGCGGCAGCCCGGCACGTCGGTGACCACCGCCGGGCGGCCCATGGCCAGACCTTCCAAAATGGAGCAAGGCGCGCCTTCACGATAAGAGGGCAAGACCATGACCGAGGCGTCGCGCACAAAGGGCCGCACGTCGGAAGTGGCGCCCAGGTATTCGATGTAGCCGTCCGCTTCCCAGCCGTGAACTTCATCGGTGGGCACGCCGGCCGGACTGTCGTCGGGCGGGCCGAGGATTTGAAAGCGCGCTTTTGGGTGACGGTTTTTCAGCAGACGGGCGGCTGCGGCGTATTCGCGCAGGCCTTTGGCGGCCAGAAGCCTGCCCACCAGCAAAAATATGGGCGGCGCGGTCGGGGGGGCGCTGAAGGAGAACGACTCCACATCCACACCTGTGCCCCGGGTTATGTGCACGGGCGCGCCGGGCCGCAAAATGCCCGCATCGGTGAACACTTTAAGGTCGTCTTTGTTTTGAAAAAAGATGCCGTGCGAGCGGGAAAGGGCCAGACGGTAGAGCAGCGAAGCCACTTTATTCAGCAGTTGCTTTAGGGGGGTGTCGGCTTCAAAGGCGTAACCCAGGCCGGTGATCATGGCGTAGCGTTCGGGCACGCGGGCAAGCGCGGCGGCCAGGGTGCCGTAAATTACGGGCTTGATGGCGTAGCCGAAAAAGACGTCGGGCCTCTCGGCCCGGAAGATGCGGCGCAGGGCGGCGATGGCCGCGAGATCGGCCAGGGGGTTCATGCCTTTGCGCTGCATTGGCACGAATACGGCCCGGGCGCCGAGCGCTTCCAGGGTGCGGGCGGCTTCCTGGTCGGCCCGATCTTTGCTGGTCGGATTTAAGCAAATGACCGTATGCCCGCGCCGGACCAGGCTTTTGATGAGCGTTTGCCAGAAACTGGCCATGGCCCGGGCCTGGCTGCCCATAATCAGCACACGTTTTGGGGGGTGGAGAGGGTCAGGAGTTGGATTCATATGCGGCAACCATGGTGTTGTATTTTCAATCTAACCTCACGGCCGGGGGGCGTTTGGTTCGGAGGCGCAGTTTACTCTATAACTATAAACATTTCTACTGGGGCAAAAGAGGTCGACTCGAAAGCTAAGGCGCGGCCGAAGAGATGTTTTCTGGCGGGCGCAGAGTAATCACCGTAATTTCCGGCGGGGCAAGGAAGCGTACGGGCGGGCCCCAGAAGCCGATGCCGTTGGTGATGTACAAGAGGCTGCGCCGGCCGGACTCCTCAAGCGCGTTCAAGCCCTGCTCGTGCCCGAAAATGTGGCGAACGATGAGCTCGCCCGGCCAGATCTGGCCTTTGTGGGTGTGTCCGGAAAATTGTAGGTCAAAGCGGCCCACGGCCTCGGGCGGGTAATAGGGTTTGTGGTTGAGCAGCAGGATAAAGCGGTCCGGGGGGGCGAGGCTTAAGACGCGCATGACATCCACGGTTTCCGGCGAAACTTCTTTGAAATTGCTGTCGTCCACGCCGGCGATGACAATGCCGGCTGTTTCGATCACTTCGCCGCGCAGGGGCATGAAGCCGCAGCGGCGCATAAAGGACAGGGATTTGTCCAGACCGTGGTAAAATTCATGGTTGCCGGTAACCGCGAACTTGCCCAGGGTCGCGGGCACAGCGGCCCAGGCCGAGGCTTCGCCGTTCTTTTCCGCCACGTCGCTGTCCACCAGGTCTCCGGCCATGAGCAGAATGTCCGGCTTTTGCGCGGCCACCTGCTCGGCCATGGCCCGCGATCTGGCCGGGCCGATAATGGATGAGGTGTGCACGTCGGCCACAGCCACAATGCGCAAAGGTGAACCGCCCGGCGGCAGCTTGTCCGTGACCAGTTCTACATGCTCCACCTGCGGGTGTTGGGCTTCATATAAAGCATAACCATACAGGCACAAGCCCGCGGCAATGGCCGCTGGCACCCAGTGGGCGGGCCGCAAAAACACAGCTAGGCGCCCCAGAGTTTCAGACTTGGCGAGCCAGGCCCCCAGGCGGGCGAGCAGGGCCAGCACGTCCCCGGCCAGGAGGCAGTAGCAGAACAGGATCAGAAAACCCATCCAGAAAAAGGTCAGGTCCTGAAATTTTTCGCCCAGGGATCCCACGGGCCGGCCGAAGCGCAGCAGCCAGGAACCGGCCATAGCCAGCAGCCAAAGGGCCGCCGGAATTTGCCACTTGCCCCCGCCAAAAGCCCGGCGCAGGCAGGCGAACACATAAACATGGCTGACAACGTAAAGAAAAAAGAGGAAATAAAACAGACGCATGTTTTTTTATAGCTCAAACAACAAAAAATGGCACGGGCTGTTTTTGAGTGATATTTCGCCCCCCCAATTAGGGTTCAGGAGGGGAGAGGGATTGGGGAGGGGAACCTTAAGGGGATTATCCCCTTAAGGTTCCCCTCCCCGTAATTGTAACTACTCCCGATACCCGGCCAGCTTTGCGGCCAGGCGGATGGCGTCCAGGAGGGACTGCGGGTTGGCGCGGCCTTCGCCGGCTTTGCCGAAGGCGGTGCCGTGGTCCACGGAGGTGCGGATGATGGGCAGCCCCAGGGTGATGTTCACGCCGGTCATGGCGCCCCAGGTCTTGGTTTTTTCATCGTAGCGGAAGCCTTGCAGCTTCATGGGGATGTGGCCCTGGTCGTGGTACTGGACCACGACCACGTCGTACATGCCGCCTTTCATTTTAGAAAACACGGTATCGGCCGGGATGGGGCCTTCCGCGTCAATGCCTTTGGCCCTCGCTTCGGCCACGGCCGGGGCGATTTCCTCGTCATCTTCGCGGCCGAACAGGCCTTCCTCGCCGCAGTGGGGGTTGAGCCCGGCCACGGCGATGCGCGGGCGTTCAATGCCCATATGCGTAAGACCGTCCTGACACAGCTCTATAACCCTCAGCACACGGGCTTTTTTGACCCGCTCGCAGGCTTCGCGCAGGGACACGTGGGTGGTCACGTGGGCCACACGGAAGTTTTCATCGGCCAGCATCATGGTGTAGTCTTTGGTTTTGGTGTGATCGGCGTAAATTTCGGTATGCCCGGCATAATGGAAGCCGGCGGAATTGATGGCCGCTTTGTTGATGGGTCCGGTGACGGTGCCGTCTATTTTTTTGTGCATGGCCAGGTCAATGGCCTTGGCCACGTATTCGTAGGAGGCCTTGCCCTGAGCCGCGGTCACGGTTTTGTGTCTGAGTTCGGCCAGCGGCATGTTGGCCAGGTCATAGACGTCGATGACGCCATATTCATACTTGCCCAAGGCGGGGTTGTGCACCGCGTTGATTTTCAAATTAGTCAGACCGGAGAATTTCAGGGCGTTGTCCATGACGGCGGCATCGCCGATGACCAGGGGGCGGCAGACTTTATAAACTTCGGGATCGTTAAGTGCTTTGCAGGCGATTTCCGGGCCGATGCCGCCG
>CBDTYX010000162.1:0-5170 GCA_965364745.1 uncultured Desulfovibrionaceae bacterium
GTTCGATTTCTAATTGCATGATTTTGCGATTTATTTCGTCCAGTTCCGAGGGCAACGAATCTATTTCCGTGCGGATATGCGCCGCGGCTTCGTCTATGAGGTCAATGGCCTTGTCCGGCAGTTGGCGATCGCTGATATAGCGAGAGGAAAGCACGGCCGCTTCTACAATGGCGCTGTCGGAAATGCGCACCCCATGGTGCACTTCAAAGCGCTCTTTAAGGCCGCGCAAAATGGAGATGGCGTCTTCTACAGTGGGCTCTTCCACAAGTACAGGCTGAAAGCGGCGCTCCAGGGCCGGGTCTTTTTCAATGTAGCGGCGGTACTCATCCGTGGTGGTGGCGCCGATGCAGTGCAGATCGCCCCTGGCCAGCATGGGTTTTAAGAGGTTGCCCGCATCCATGGCTCCGTCCGTTTTGCCCGCGCCCACAATAATGTGCAGCTCGTCAATGAACATGATGATTTCGCCGTTGGACTGTTCGACTTCCGTAAGCACGGCCTTTAGGCGCTCCTCAAACTCGCCGCGATATTTGGCTCCGGCAATAAGCGCGCCCATGTCCAAAGAAAACAGTTTTTTGTTTTTCAGGCTTTCCGGCACGTCGCCTTTTAAGATGCGCTGGGCGAGGCCGGTGACAATGGCGGTTTTACCCACGCCTGCCTCGCCGATGAGCACGGGGTTATTTTTGGTGCGCCGGGAAAGCACCCGGATGCAGCGCCGAATTTCCGAATCGCGGCCGATAACCGGGTCGAGGCGCCCCGCGCGGGCTTCTTCCACCAAGTCGTGTCCGTATTTATTCAGGGCGTCGAACGTGGCTTCGGGGTTGTCTGAAGTCACGCGTTGTTTGCCGCGCACTTCAGCCATGGCCTTGAGCCATTTGTCCGTGGTCAGATTAAAGGTGCGGTTGATTTCCCCCAGACCGGAGCTGCCGACTTCTTCAAGCAGAGCGTGGAATAAATGCTCCACGCTGACGAATTCATCTTTAAGCTGGAGCGAAAAATCGCGGGCCCGGATCAGGGCTTGCCCCAGGCGGCGGGACATGGCCATCTGGCCGCCCACTCCCGGTCCGCTGACCGACGGGCGTTTGCGCAACTCCTGCGATACGGCGTCGGCATAGGCGGTGGCGTCAACTCCCAAATTTTCCAGAATACGGGGCACCAGGCCATTTTCCTGTACAGCCAGAGCCACGGCCAGGTGTTCCGCATCCACTTCCTGATGCCCCAGGCGCAGGGCCAGAGTTTGGGCTTCGCTCAAGGCTTCGCGGGATTTTTCGGTAAAGGTTTGCATATCCATAAAGTGTTCCTCACTGCATACAAATTTAAGCCGTAATCACGGCCGATGATCAGGTGCTGCTTTTATAAGCCGCAGCAAGCTCATTCCATAATTTGCGTTGGGCGTCGTTCATTTTTTCCGGCATGCGGATAGTCAGGCGGACGATCTGGTCGCCTTTGTTCTTATTGGGGCCGCCACCCAAGCCTTTGCCGCGCAACCGCAGTTTACGGTCGCTGGAAGTGCCGGGCGCAATGCTAAGGTCCACTTCACCATCCAGGGTAGGCACGCGAACGGTCATGCCCAGAGCCGCTTCCCAGGGGCGCAGGCTTAAATCGTAAATCAGGTCGTTGCCTTCAACTTTAAATTGCGGGTGCGAGGCAAACTGCACCCGCAAATATAAGTCTCCAGGGCTCCCCTGGCCGACGCCGGGTTCCCCTTGCCCGGCCAGACGAATGCGCGCGCCCTCCCGAATGCCGGCCGGAATGGAAAAGTCTAGGGTGCGCTTGCCGCTGGAGCCCTGCACGGTTAACGTTTTGCGACCGCCCTTATAAGCTTCTTCCAGGGTAATGGTTACATTGGCCTCCACATCCTGGCCACGCGTGCCGTGCCGCCCCCGGCCGCCGGCGAACCCGGCGAATCCGGAAAAGGGATCGGCGCCGAATTGGGGTTGCGCCCCGGAGCGCTGGCCACCGCCAAAACCGCCGAACAGCAGGTCAAAAAAGTCACTGAAGCCGGAACCGCCGGCCGTGAAGGTCTGGCCGCCCTGACCGCCTCTGAAATTGAAGTTGAAGTGCTCGAAGCCCGGCGCGCCCTGGAACTGCTGCCCATGCTGCCAGTTGGAGCCCAACTGATCGTACATGCGCCGCTTCTCCTCATCGCGCAACACTTCGTAGGCTTCGTTGATTTCTTTGAATTTTTCTTCAGCGGCTTCTTTGTTGTCTTGATTAAGATCGGGGTGGTGTTTGCGGGCCAGTTTTTTATATGCTTTGGCTATTTCGTCCTGGGAGGCGGTCCTGGAAACGTCCAGCACTTTGTAATAATCCTTGTATTCCACAGACATTTTGGCTAAATCTCCTTTATGAACACGCCTCAAGGCTTATGAAAGGACAAATTTTCATAAGCGAAGTAATGTACGTATATCACGCCCTATCAGGCAATAATAAAGTTTTTATATGAAATAATTCCCGCTGGGATTCAGTCAAGGTAATTTGTTTTATGCTGCAAAGTCTTCCCGTGGTCATGTATCACTCTGTCCATACCTGGCACAATCGTGGCCTGGTCATCAGTCCGGAATTGTTTGATGAGCAATGCCGGGCCATGGTCGAGGCCGGCTGGCGTTGCGCCAGCCTATCTGAGGCGGAAGACTACCTTCTGCACGGCAGCCGCCTGCCGCCCAGAACTGCCTGGCTGACCTTTGATGACGGCTACTTGGACAATTATGTATATGCTTGGCCGATTCTTAAAAAATACGGGCTGCACGGCACGATTTGCGCTACTCTTGAGCTTGTGGAAAGCGTGGGCGCGCCCCGGCTTACCCTTGAGGATGTTTGGGAAGGCAGGGCGGGCATGGAGGATTTGCCGGTGGCCGGCAACCCCATGCAGCCGCATCCGGAGTTGGGATTTGAAGAACGCAAAGATACCTTCCTTAGCTGGGAAGAAGTGCGGCGCATGGAAGCTTCCGGAGTGATGCATACCATTGCTCACTCCCTGCGGCATGACAAGGTTTTCGTTTCACCGCGTTATGAGGGGTTCTTCCAGCCCAAAAAACGGGTACGCACTTTTGACCGGGTGCGGGGGCAAATTTTATGGGGCCTGCCGTGTTTTGAAATTGAAGCCGCTTTGGCTTCCCGCGCTTTTATTCCTTCAGAAAAACTTCTGGAGGCCGTGGCCGGGCTGGTGCCCCAAGACAAGATCGCGGCCCATGCCTTTTTTCAAGATGCGGACAAAGTGGCGGACCTGGAACAATTGGTGGCCGGCTTTGCGCCCGAGGAACTGGGCGCGCTTGAGAGCGAGTCCGCCATGTTTGAGCGCTTTAAAGCGGAATTCGCCCGGTGCAAGGAGCGCCTGGAAGCGGAAACCGCTTCTCCTGTGCGTACTTTTTGCTGGCCTTGGGGTAAGTTTTCCGCTCCGGCCAGAGAAGCGGCCAAAGAGGTCGGATTTTCCGTGTTTGTAACCACAGCGCCGGGCGCCAACCGGCCCGGTCGACCCGAGGCGGTCAAGCGCATCAACGTTAAAGCCCGCCCGCCCAAGGAGTTGTTGAAGCGAATGGAGCTGCACACCCACCCCTGGCTGGCCGATATCTATAAATCTCTGCGCTTCAGATGGAAGTGGAAATAGCCCGCCTTTGATGGAAAACAGCACATACGATTTGATTATTTTGGGCGCCGGGCCCGCCGGGCTCACGGCCGCCGGAGCCGCTGCAGCGCGTGGGCGCCGAGTGCTTATTTTGGAAAAAGCGTCGCATCCGGCAGGCAAGCTTTTGCTTTCCGGCGGCGGCAAAGGCAATGTGACTAACCGCTCTGTGCGCGCGACTGACTATGTGAGCGAGGGCTCCTCGGGTTTTGTCGTACCGGCGCTTAAACACTTCACTCCGGACATGTTGTTGCGGCGTCTGGCTGAATCCGGCATTGCCGTTGAGGAACGCGAGCACGGGCGCATATTTTGCGTCCGCAGCGCCAAAGATATTCTGGATATGCTGCTTGCGGCTTTGCCCGGTTCCCGTTGTCGGTTGCAGTGCAATTGCGCAATTGCAGATATCAATTTTGAACGCGGCTTTTTTTTCGTGCGTGCAGAAGGACGTCTGGTTTCAGCGCCAAAGCTTATAGCGGCCACGGGCAGCGCGGCCTGGCCCCAATGCGGGGCGGATGATTCAGGTTTGCAATTTTTACGCAAGCTCGGGCATCGCATCGTGCCCGCCCGACCTGTGCTTGTGCCCTTTGTGCTGCCTCCGGACACTCCTTTTACGGATCTTGCGGGCATCAGCGTTTTGGTGCGGGTGGGCTGCTCCGCGCCGGGCGCGCCGGAATTTACCGAGCCTGTCCTGTTCACGCACAAAGGCCTCAGTGGCCCGGCGGTTTTGCAAATTTCCTGCTATTGGCGCAAAGGCGACGCGCTGCGGTTGGACTTCCTGCCGCAGCAGGATATGGCCGCCTTGCTCGACCGGGCCACCGGCAAAGCCACGCCGCAGTCCATTTTAAGCAATTTTTTGCCGGATAGATTGTGCCGGGCGCTTTTGCCGGAACAGACCGCCACCCGGCGCGCAGCGGAACTTTCCCGCAAAGATCGCACGCTCACGGCCGAAGCCGTGCATAATTACAACGTTATCCCCCTGCGCACCGAAGGCCTGGCCAGAGCGGAGGCCGCGGCCGGAGGCGTGGACACAAGCGAAATGGAGCCTGAAACCATGGAGAGCAAGTTGGTTCCAGGTCTTTTTCTCTGTGGGGAAGTGCTGGATATCACCGGGCGCTTGGGCGGCTACAATTTGCACTGGGCTTGGGCCAGCGGCGATTTGGCGGGCAAGACCGTTGGAGGCGCGGGAACGCTGTGACTGCATTCTCGGTTTACCGTCCTGCTGGGCTTTCCATAGAGCTAAGGAGAGAAAGGTGGCCCCGGCTAGGCTTGATTTTTTGGGATTCTAGAAAGAGCGGGTTGCTTTTCGCGCAAATATGCTTCCACATAATCAGCAAATGCTTCCACGCCGGCGGGTAAATCCTGCGGCCAGGCAAAGGCCGGTCCGGCGCCGTCTTCTCTATTTTTTTCAGCTGCTGCGCCAAGCTTAAGCAAAATATCCGCCATGTGGCGGACATCGCGCGGATCGCGCATCACTTGATCATCAGGCAGAAAATAGGAAGAGCCGTTATACATAGAGCTTAGAGTGGGCAATCCGACTGCCAGGGCTTCCAC
>CBDTYX010000163.1:0-5140 GCA_965364745.1 uncultured Desulfovibrionaceae bacterium
TTGCGGGCGGCCAGGCCCGCCGCTCCGGGCATCGCAGCCGTTCCGGGCATGGCCTGGGCGCGCAGGGTTTCCGGCCGCACCGAGGCCGCGCCGCGCGGCAGATTCTCGGCCGCGGTCAGGCGGCTTAAGAGGTCGGCCAAATGGTTGAGGCTGGATTCCAGAGCCCGCAGATTGGTCTGCATCTGGTTGCGGTCTTCTTTAAGCGTGCGCGTGAGCTCGTCGATATTGCGCATCATAAAATAAAACATGGTGGCCAGCCCGGCGAAGCAGAGCATTAAAAAGGCCATAAACAGAAAATTTTGATCAAGCATGGCAAATCCCCGGCGAAACCCGCGTTTTTTTTCGCAATGGGCGGGCGTTGCCTTAAGTTCGTAATTAATTTGCGCCGAACGCGCTGTGCCCGGCCAGTTGAGAATTTAGCATAGCCCAAAAAATCAATCAATACGCCGGGTCTGGATTTTTTCTAAATTTTTTCTAAATTTTTTGCCGCGCGGGCGCGATTCCGGGCCGTCTTTGCGGTTTTGCAAGTTTTACATAACTTAAAACCGCCGGCCCGCGCCTTGGGCAAGCGCATGCCCGCCAAGGAAAACCCGCCCCGGCCGCCGGGCAATAAAAATTATTGACGGCAAGGCTTTTGAAATGTAAAGGTAAACGCCTCCTTTGGCTAGAAGGAGTTAATTTTACATTTATCTCACTTAGGAGCTTATTATAATGAAAAGAACTTACCAGCCCAGCAAAATCCGTCGCAAAAGAACGCACGGCTTTCGTATACGCATGAAGACCGCCGCCGGCCGCATCGTGCTTGCCCGCAGGCGCGCCAAGGGACGCAAGAGATTAGCCGTTTAACCTTCGGGCCGGAGCACAGGTTGCGTAGCCGGGCGCAATTTACCGCCTGCTATTCCGAAGGCGAGCGCTTTTTTTCGAAAAATTTCGTCGTTTTCGCCCGTATGGAGCCGCATGGGGCCGCCCCCTGGCAAATGGGGTCGGCCGTAAGCAAAAAATGCGGCTCCGCCCCGCAACGCAACAGGATCAAGCGGGTTTTGCGCGAATTCATCCGCCTGCACCAGGAACAGCTCCCGCCGTTTATCCGGCTGGTGATTGTTCCCAAAAAGCATCTTCAGGCCGATTCCGTAACCCTGCACACCGTAACCGGCGATCTTCTGCCGGTCATCGGCCGCCTGCCCCGCCCGGCTCTATGCTCCGCGCCCACTGGAGAAAGCCATGCCTCTGCCTGACCTTGGTTTGCGCAAACTCGCCCTGGGGCTCATCCGCTTCTATCAGGTCGCGCTGTCTCCTTTTTTGCCGCCCGGCTGCCGCTTCATGCCCTCCTGCTCGGAATACGCGAGCGAGGCCTATGCGCGGCACGGCTTTTGGCGCGCCAGCCGCCTTACTTTTTCGCGGCTCATGCGCTGCCGTCCCGGCGGGGGCTGCGGCTACGATCCGGTCCCCGAACCCGAACACCCCGCACTGTCCAAACGCAATTGCCGTAAAGTACTCTAACCTCACAGCATAAGGTTGCTTTTTTCCATGGAAGCCCAAAGAACATTTCTCGCCATCGCCCTTTGTATTCTGGTCATTGTCGGCTGGAACTTTTTAACCCCCATCCTTTACCCCCAGCCGCCGCAGCAGGTTCAGACCAACGCCACCGGCGAAACCGCCGGCCAGGCCGCCGGCGTTAAAACCGCCGCCGACTCCGGCGCCAACGCCACCACCTCCGGCCAAGACGGCGCGCCCGACGCCATTATGAGCGACGACAACGCCGCCGGCGCCGCCCCGGCCGCCCCGGCCGACCTGGGGCAGACCATAAACGTGCACACCCCGCTCATGGACGTGGCCATCAGCCCCCAGGGCGGCGTGATCAAAGAGTTGCAACTGCTCAAATTTAATGAAAAACTGGGGAGCGATTCCAAAGTCAAGCTCATCGACTTCGCCTCCGGCATCACTTCCTGCCTCGGCGCTTACATCAACGGCCGCGCCTCGTGGACCGAAGGCGGCTGGACCGGCAGCGCCCCGGAAAACACCAGCCTCACCGGCGAGGAATCCGCCACCCTCACCTTTTCCGGCATGTTCCAGGGCCTGCGCATCACCCGCGAGCTGACCTTCAAGGCCGATTCCTACCTGATTACCGAAAAAATCCGCGTGCAAAACCCCGGCGCCGCAGCCCAGAGCGTCAAGCTCAGCTATGCCCTGGGCGTGCCCAATTTGAGCGTGGAAAAAGAAAAATACAACGCGGTCAAGCTGGCCCACCTGTCCACGGGAAACAGCTTTTCAACCATAAGCGACACCGCGGACCTGGAAAAAGAAGGCGTTAAAGCTCCCGAATCGCGCTGGGGCACGGTGCAGAACAACTACTTTCTGGCCGCCGTAATCCCCGGCAGCGAAGACGTGACCTTCCTCGGCCGCCTGGAAAACAACATTTACCGCATCCGTCTGGAAGAAGCCCCGGCCACCGTTACCCCCGGCGGCAGCCAGGACTACACGGTCAGCTATTACATGGGCCCCAAAGAATACTCCCCCCTGCACGCCGCCCCGGCCGACCTTTCCAAAACCATGGACTACGGCTGGTTCGGCTTCATTTCCGGCCCCATGGTCTGGTTCCTGAATATCCTTTACGGAGCCGTGGGCAACTACGGCATCGCCATCATCCTGATGACCATCGTGGTCAAGGCGCTGTTCTGGCCGCTGTCGCAAAAGAGCTACAAATCCATGGAGCGCATGCGCAAAATTCAGCCGTTCATCAAGCAGGTGCAGGAAAAATACAAGGACGACAAGCAGGAAATGCAGCGGGAAATCATGCGCCTGTACAAGGCCTACAAGGTTAACCCGGCCAGCGGCTGTCTGCCCATCCTCATTCAGATTCCGGTGTTCATCGGCCTGTACCAGGGCCTGCTCAACGCCGTGGAACTGCGCCACGCATCGTTCATCACCCACTTGCCGTTTACGGACAAGTTCTGGCTGGCCGACCTTTCCGCCGCCGACCCCTTCTACATCACCCCGCTGATCATGGGCGCCAGCATGTTCCTGCAGCAGAAAATGAGCCCGCAGCCGGGCGACCCCACCCAGGCCAAGATCATGATGTTCATGCCCGCGATCTTCATCGTGCTGTTCATCAACTTCCCCTCGGGTCTTGTGGTTTACTGGCTGGTCAACAACATCATTTCCATCGTCCAGCAGTACTTCACCCGGTATAGAACCGAAAAAGCCCAGGCCAAGGCCGAAAGCGGCAAGGCGGAAAAAGCATGAAAAACCAAGACAAAGAATTCCAGGGGCGCAGCCTGGATGAAGCCATTGCCGCGGCCTGCTCCTACTTTGACCTGCCGCGCGAAAAACTGGAAATAGATATCTTAAGCGACGCCAAGGCCGGCATTTTCGGCCTGGTTGGCACCCGCAAGGCCAGCATTATGGCCCGGCCCGCCCCGACTCTGGAGAGCTTCTCCGTGTCGCTGCAAATGTCCAAAGACAGCGACAAAGACAGCCGCGAGAGCCGCGAGGACAACGACAACGTCCGAAGCGGCCGCCCCGGGCGCAATGAGCGCCGCGCCGCGCCGGCGGGGGCGCCGGAAGATGACGCTGAAAAAACCGGGCGCGAAGAGCGGGCCGAAAGGGCCGACCGTGAAGAACCGGCGTATGAAAGCAGACGCGCCCCGCGCGAAGCCCAGAGCAATGACGGCGGCTCGCCGTCTCCGCAGGGCCGCCGCGCAGCCGCCTCCACCCGGGAGCGCGCCCGCGGCAATGAGCTCCGCGGACACGGCGAGCGTGAAGACCGCGCCCCCAGAGGCGACCGCAATGAACGCTCTGAACGCGGCCGCCCGCGGCGCGATGGACGCCCCGCCGGCGGAGATGCCCCAAAGGAGCTTGAAGCGGAAAACGGCGCGGAAAACAGCCGCCGCAGGCGCGACGGCGCCGACCGCCGCCCCAGGCAGACCGAGCGCCATATCCGCCGCGAAGACCGCGATGATTCGCGCCGGCAGCGCCCCCTCGCGCAAGTCTCCCGTCAGGAAAAAGACGCCGACCTTGAAGATCTCGACACCGACCTGCGCATGGCCTATGAAGGCCTGCCGGAAAAGCCCCTGGCCGAACTGCCGGCCGACAAGCTTCTCACCGTGGCCCGCGAAGTTATGGAACAAATTCTGCGCCCCTTGTGTCCGGAGGCCTCCCTTGAGGTCGCCCTGGGCGATGAGCGCGTGGATGTGAGCGTAGGCTGCGGCGATGACGCCGCCCTGCTCATCGGGCGTGAAGGCCAGACCCTGGCCGCCATGCAATACCTGCTTACCCGCATTGTGGGCCGCAGCATGGGCGCGGCCGTAAACATGCATCTGGACATCGGCGACTACCGCAAACGCCAGGACGACAAACTGCGCGAACTGGCTCTCATTTTGGCCGAACGCGTCCGCGAATCGGGACGCGCCCAGTTTACCCGCCCCCTTAGCTCCTACCACCGCCGCATTGTGCACATGGCCCTGCAGACTGAAGAAGACCTGATTACCCGCAGCAAAGGCGAAGGCGCCCTTAAGCGCGTAAGCGTGGCCCTGCGTGGGGCAGGCGGCCAAGGCGGCGCGGCGCGCCGGCCGGACAGACGCCCGGCCCGGGAACCCATAATCGAAGAGCCCGATGCTGAAGTTTTTGACACCCCCGCGGTTGACCCCCAGGGCGACGAGGAGCGGGCCTTCGCGCCGGTAAATTCCGCTGTTGACGCCGAGGGCAACGCGGCCGAGGACATGGCGGCCGAACGCGACCGGCCCGGCGCCGGGAGCTAGGCAGCCCGCTTTTTCCGCTTGATGCGGCCTATGGTTTAAGCATGGCGCATACCTTGCAGCATTCGTCTTTTTCCGCCCCCGGCCGGGCCGGGGAAAAAACCTCGCCGGACACCATTGCCGCCATAGCCACCGTGCCGGGCGCCGGGGCTGTGGCCGTGGTGCGCATCAGCGGGCCCTTAAGCCGGGAAATTCTCTCCCGCCTGTTCAAACCCGCCTACCCCGCTTTTAACGGATTCAAGCCCCGATTTATGCATTACGGGCACATTCTGGCCGCGCCCAAAGAAGTGACTCGCGCCGCCTCCACGCCAGCTTCCCCCGACGCCGCGGCCGCCCCGGCCCCGAACCGGGGCGGCCGGGTTATCGACGAAGTGCTGGCAGTGTTC
>CBDTYX010000164.1:0-5068 GCA_965364745.1 uncultured Desulfovibrionaceae bacterium
CGGCAGGGCCCGCCACAGCGAGGGGTGCGGGGTGAGCACGGCGTCGAACAAACGGGCGTAGTAGCGGTGCCACCAGAGGTTCAAGTGGCTGTCGATGGCCCAGAAGATTTTGGGGCAGTTCGCGGCCGGCAGGCCGCGCAAGAGCAGGCGGCGGCCCAGATGCTCGGCCTGCAGAATAAGGTCGGGCGCAAAGTCCCGTCCTTTAAGAATATCGCGCAGATCGGCCGAACCGGCCTCGGGCGGCGAAAAATGCAAGACGTTGTGCCCGGCCTCGCGCAAGGGGGCAAGGAGCACCGCCCCGTCAATGAGCAGGATATTCATGGCCTTGAGCATAGCCTACTTTTTCGGCGCTGTCATGCCTAGCGAGAGGAACCGGGTGCAGCCCCCCCCTTTCTTCCCGGGCGGAAAAAGCGCATAATATTTTTGGGAGCAAAAGGAGGCGGGCTATGCGCAAAAAAATTCATTTGTGGCCGTTGTGGCTGGCTCTGGCCGTGCTTTGCGGGGCGCTGGTCGTGCACATGTTCAATGCGGACTGGCCGCAGCGGCGCGCCTGGCCGTCGGGGCTGGTGATCATGTCCTTTTTTGTTTACCTGGCCGGGCGGGATTTTTTCAGGCCGCCGGGGGGATGAATTTCAGGGGCAGCGGCGACAAAAAAATGGAAAAGCTTGCGCAACAAGCGGAATCGTGCTAATATAAACAGTATTAATTCAGCAATATTGCAATAGATATATAACAGTAAAGAGTTACTCTTGTGAACAGGCGATATAATTTTTGTATCTTAATATTATTGACTCTCTATCTCACGATATTTTCCGGTTGCTCCAATGGCGATGTAGATTCTGAACAGCCTAAATCCACAGTGAATTACATTGTGACTTCACCGCAACGCATTGATTTGACCGTGACGCTGCTCGGCCAGGTTTCCGCGTTCGCCATGTCGGACGTGCGGCCCCAGGTAAACGGCATTGTCAAAGAGCGCCTGTTTACGGAAGGCGCCGCCGTCAAGGCCGGGCAGCCGCTGTATCAGATTGACCCCGCCCTGTACCGGGCCGCTTATGACAACGCCAAAGCCGAGCTGGCTCGCTTGCAGGCCAGCGCCACGTCGGCCCGGCTGCTGGCCCAGCGCTACGCCAAAATCGTGGACGCCGGCGCGGTAAGCCGCCAGGAAAATGACGACGCCCAAGCCGCCGCGCGGCACGCCTCTTCGGCTGTGGAAGCGGCCCGGCAAAACCTGGAAACGGCCCGCATCAATCTTGAATACGCCACGGTCACCGCCCCGGTATCCGGCATCATCAGCCGTTCTTTCGTCACGCCGGGCGCCCTGGTCACCGCGCATCAGCCGACGCCGCTCGCCACCATTCAGCAGCTTGACCATGTCTATGTGGACGTGCCGCGGGCCAGCGTCGATCTGATGCGCTGGAAGCGAGCCCTTGCGCGGGGCGAGCTCAAGCCCGCCGGGCCGGATTCGGTGAGGGTCAGGCTTATTTTGGACGACGGCACTCCTTATGCGCGCAATGACGCGGCCGCGGCCGCCGGCGCCGCGCCGGACTGGGTTGACGGCACGCTGCTCTTTTCCGAGGTGACCATGGACCAGAGCACCGGCATGGTCATTTTACGGGCCAAGTTTCCCAACCCCGACAACGTGCTTTTGCCGGGCATGTATGTGCGCGCTGTTTTAGAGGAAGGCGTGCTGGATGACGCCATCCTCGTGCCGCAGCGGGCCGTGGTCTATGACCAGCGCGGCGACGCCGAAGTGTATGTGCTCAGCAAGGAAAGCCCCCCGCCCGCGCCGCAGGCCGGAACCGGAGAGGAGGGCGCGCCGGAGGAAAAGCCGCGCGCGCTTGCGGCCGACGAATATTACGTGACTCTGCGCAAAGTGGCCGTAGACCGCGACTATGAACGCAGCTGGCTCATTTCTTCCGGTCTGAAGTCCGGCGATCTGGTGATCGTGGACGGCTTGCAGAAAATATTCCCCGGCGCGGTGGTGCGCGGGGTGGAAATTTCGCCTGAAGCCCCGGCCGAGGGAGAAGACTCCGCGACCGCTCCCGCCGCCGAAACTTCCGGCGCAGGCGCGCAGCTTGCCGCTTCCGATATTGCGCCTGCTTTCGGCGCGGGAGAATAAGCATGGCCGGGTTTTTCATCGACAGGCCCATTTTCGCCTGGGTCATCGCCATTTTGATTATGTTGGCCGGGTCCATGTCTCTGGTCACGCTGCCCGTGGCCCAATACCCGGAAATCGCCCCGCCGCAGATCGGCATTTTCTCCACCTACCCCGGCGCTTCGGCCAAAACCGTGGACGAGTCGGTCACCCAGGTCATCGAGCAGCAGATGAAGGGCCTCGACCACCTCATGTACATGTATTCGGACAGCAACTCGGCGGGTCTGGCCAACTTGTACTTTGTGTTCGAAGCCGGCACCAACATCGACACCGCCCAGGTTCAGGTGCAGAACAAACTGCAACTGGCCATGCCCCTTCTGCCCGAAGCCGTGCAGCGCCAGGGCATTTCCGTGTACAAGTCCGCTTCCAGCTCGCTCATGCTCGTCTCCTTCATTTCCGAGGACGACAGCATGTCGTTTTCGGACATCAGCGACTATGTGGCTTCCTACATTCAGGACCCCATCAGCCTGATTTCCGGCGTGGGCGAAACCACGCTTTACGGCGCCCAATACGCCATGCGCATCTGGCTTGATCCGGAAAGAATGCGCCAGTACAAGCTCAACCCTTCCGACGTTATCGCCGCCATCAGCGATCAAAACGAGCAGGTCACCGGCGGCCAGGTGGGCGCGGGTCCGGCTGTGCCGGGCCAGCAGATCAACCTGACGGTCAACGCGTCCTCCCGCCTGAAAACCGTGCCGGAGTTTGAAAACATTTTCATCCGCATCAACGAGGACGGCTCGACCCTGCACTTGCGCGACGTGGCCCGCGTGGAGCTCAACGACGACTTGTATCTGGCCACCAGCCGCTATAACGGCAAACCGGCGGCCGGGCTGGATATCAAGCTGGCCTCCGGGGCCAACGCCGTGGAAACCACGCGGCTGATCAAGGAAAAACTGGCCCAGCTCAAGCCTTATTTCCCGGCCGGGCTCAACTTCGCCTTTCCCTACGACACCGCGCCCGTGGTCGAATCGTCAATTGCGTCCGTGTACCGCACCCTGGGCGAAACCGTGGTCCTGGTCTTTCTGGTCATGTATCTTTTCCTGCAAAGCTTCCGGGCCACCATTATTCCGGCCGTGACCATTCCCGTGGTGCTGCTCGGCACCTTCGGCGTGCTGGCCGCGGCCGGGTTCACCATCAACACCCTGACCCTGTTCGGCATGGTCCTGGCCATCGGCCTGCTGGTGGACGACGCCATTGTGGTGGTCGAAAACGTGGAGCGGCTCATGAACGAGGAGGGCTTAAAGCCTCGCGAAGCGGCCAAAAAATCCATGCAGCAGATCACCGGGGCGCTGGTGGGCGTGGCCCTCGTCATTTCCGCCGTGTTTGTGCCCATGGCGTTTATGGGCGGTTCCACCGGGGTCATTTACCGCCAGTTTTCCATCACCATCGTCACGGCCATGTCTTTGTCCGTGATTATCGCCATTGTGCTTACCCCGGCCATGTGCGCCACCATGCTGTCCGATAAATGGCATATTCCCCAGGCCGGTTTCTTCGGCTGGTTCAACCGCTGGTTTGACGCCTTCACCGTCCGCTACCGCTCGCGGGTGAACCGGGTCATCGGCCGGCCCCGGCGCTGGCTGGCGGTGTTTGCCGCCTGCCTGGCGGTGGTGGCGGTCATGTTCATGCGCCTGCCCTCGGCTTTTTTGCCCGACGAAGACCAGGGCATGATGATGGCCTCGGTGCTTTTGCCCAGCGGAGCCACCTTTGAGCGCACGGAAGAAGTGCTGGCCAAGGTGGAGAATTATTTTCTGGAAAAAGAAAAAGCCTTGGTGGACAGCGTGTTTGCCGTGTCCGGCTGGAGCTTTATGGGCGTGTCGCAAAACGGGGGCATGCTCTTTGTCAAGCTCAAGGACTGGTCGGAGCGCAAGGGCAAAGATACCGGCATATTCGCTGTGGCTGACCGGGCGTATATGGAGTTCGCCGACCTGCCCGAAGCTTTCGTGTTTCCGGCCGTGCCGCCGGCCGTGCTGGAACTGGGCTCGGCCAACGGTTTCGACTTTGAGCTCATCGACCGGGGCGGCCTCGGGCACGATGCGCTGATGGCCGCGCGCGACAACCTTTTGCAGATGGCCAACAGCGACCCGACCTTGCGCAACGTGCGCCACAACGGCCTGGACGATTCAGATCAGTACGAGCTGGACATTGACCTTGCAAAAGCCGGGGCGCAAGGCATTTCCAAGGGCGAAATCAACTTCGCCGTGGCCGCGTATTGGGGCGGCTATTACGTCAATGACTTCATCGACCGGGGCCGGACCAAAAAGGTCTATGTGCAGGCCGATGCGCCTTTCCGCATGCAGGCCAAGGACTTTTTCCGCTATTATTACGTGCGCAACGCCAAGGGCGAAATGACGCCGTTTTCTTCGTTCATGACCATGCATATGGTCAAGGGCGCGGCGCGCCTGGAGCGCTTTAACGGGTTGCCGTCCATTCAGATCCAGGGCGAGGCCGCGCCGGGTAAAACCTCGGGCCAGGCCATGGCCGCCATGGCTGAGCTGGCCGGCAAGCTCGAGCAGGGCCTCGGCTACGACTGGACCGGCATTTCCTTCCAGGAAAATATGGCCGGCGCGCAGGCCCCGCTTTTGTACACACTGTCGTTGACCGTGGTCTTTCTTTGTCTCGCGGCTTTGTATGAAAGCTGGAGCATACCCCTGGCCGTGCTGCTGGTGGCCCCTTTGGGCGTGATCGGGGCCATGAGCGGCGTGTTTTTGCGGGGCATGAACAACGATATCTATTTCCAGATCGGACTTTTGACCGTGGTGGCCCTGGCCGCCAAAAACTCTGTGCTCATTGTGGAATTCGCCTCCACCATGCACGAAAGAGGCATGAATATACTTGAAGCCGCCACCGAAGCCGCGCGCATTCGCCTGCGGCCCATTCTCATGACCTCGCTGTGTTTCGGCCTGGGCGTCA
>CBDTYX010000165.1:0-5048 GCA_965364745.1 uncultured Desulfovibrionaceae bacterium
AGGCCTTTGTTAAAGACTCCCTGTGCATCAAATGCGGCACCTGCGTGCGCGAGTGCCCGCAGAGGGCCAAAACCATCCGGAGCAGCCTTGAGCGGGTCAGACGGCTTCTGGCGAGCCACGCTTGCGTGGCGGCCAGCGTGGCCCCATCCTTCCCGGCCGCGTTTGCCGGTTGGCGCGCGACCAGACTTCCGGCCGCCCTGCGGCTGCTCGGTTTCAAGCATGTGGCTGAAACCGCTGAAGGCGCGGACAAGACCACTGCGGAATCGCTCCGGCAGGTCGAGGCGGGCAGCATTTGCACCGCCTGCCCGGCCGTGGTCAGCTATGTTGAAATGTACCGGCCGGAATATGTGCCCCAGCTTCTCCCGGTGGTTTCCCCCATGGTCGCGCACGGCCGTATGCTCAAAAAGCGCTATGGCGAGACTTGCGCCGTGGTCTTTATCGGGCCTTGCGCAGCTAAAAAATCCGAAGCTCTGCGCCCTGAAAACGTCGATGCTGTGGACGAAGTCATTACTTTTACCGAGCTGTTAACCTGGCTGGAAGAAGAAGGCATTGATCTGGCCGCCTGCCCGGAAACGCCTTTTGAGTCCGCCGCGTTTAACAGGCAAGCCAGGCTGTTTCCTCTGCAGGGCGGCATGCTTAAAACCGGAGAAGTGCTCTGCGACGGCACCCAAGAAGATATTCTGCACATCAGCGGGGCCGAAGACGTTATGGAGCTGCTTTCCGCCCCGGCGGACGACTGGCGCTTCAACCTCGTGGAGCCGCTGTTTTGCCTGGGCGGCTGCGTCAACGGCCCGGCCTTTCCCCGCCTCGGCAACATTTATGAACGCCGGGCCGCGGTTATCAGTCACGCCGGTTCCGTTTCGCCGGATACGTCGATCCTGCCCGAAAGCGCCGTCAACCTGGCAGCCGCTTTTATTGAAAACAATCCGGTTTTGCCCTCGGGCGACGTAAGCCTCGGCCGTATCCAGGAAGTGCTTAAAAATACAGGCAAACTGGCGCCGGAAGATCAACTCAACTGCGGGGCGTGCGGCTATAAAACCTGCCTGGACAACGCCGCCGCCGTGGCCCGCGGCCTGGCCGAACCGGAAATGTGTATGCCCTACATGCGCCGCCTGGCCCAGCAGCGCTCCGACCGCATTATTGAAACGAGCCCCAGCGGGGTGGTGGTGCTGGATGGTGAGCTGAACATCATCAAAATGAACCCGGCCTTTCAGCGCATGTTTATGTGCAACAACTCCATTTTGGGCCGCAACATTTCCTATCTGGTCAATGCCGACGGCTTTGAAAAGCTGCTGTCCGGCGTGAGCGACAGCTGTGAAGCCATCCGCACCAAGTACGGCATAAAATATCACGAACTGCTCTACGCCCTGCGCGATGAAGGCCAGTACGTGGGCACTTATACCAGCATCGCCAGGTTCAAATTGGCTGAGGGCCAGACCGATTTGATTAAAAAGCAAACCCTGGAGCAAGCCAAAGAACTTTTGGACAACCAGATCGCCTTTTCCCAGGAAATGGCCCATTATTTAGGCAAAAGCCTGGCCAGAAACGAAGAACTGGTCCAGCGCCTGATCAGTTTATTTGAGGATGACGCCGCAGAGGAAGGCCCCAACGGGAATGAACCCCGTTAGCAGTCTCGGCGGTATTTGCGCGCACATGAAATTCTTTGAAGACACCATCGCCCAGGAATTAAAGCACGGCCAACTTGTTTGCGGCGATGCCTGCATTTGCGAGCGGGACGAGCGCGGCACAGTGGTCATCATTTGCGACGGCATAGGTTCGGGCATGTACGCCAATATCGCGGCCGTCAGCTGTGTCGCCCGGCTCAAAGAGCTGCTTAACCGGGACGTTTCTTTGCGGGCGGCCGTGGAAATGGTGGCCGCGTCCATGCACAAAGCCCGCGAGGCGGAAATCCCTTTTTCCGCCTTTTCCGCCGCCAGTATTTCACAAGACGGGCATTTTAATATTTACACTTACGAATCTCCCCCGCCCGTCCGCATCACGGACGGCTCGGCCCAAGCTCTGGATCCGGATTTTTATACAGCCGGCTATGAAGTGGTCGGCGAGGTTTCCGGCACTTTGGATATAGGCGACAGCCTGGCGCTTTTTTCCGATGGGGTCAGCCAGGCGGGCCTGGGGCACGGTTACGCCTGGGGCATCGGCTCGGAAGGCGTAGCCGCTTTTATTGATAAAGAACTGGCCGGGGGCAAAAAGCCGACGGAACTTCCCGGCAGCATCAACGCCATGGCCGCTTCCGTTTCCGGCGGCAGCTATGAGGATGACGCTACTTGCGTGCTCATCCACTGCCGGGAAGCAACCCAACTGACCCTGCTCACCGGGCCGCCCTCCCGAGCCGCTAAAGACAGTGAATATGTGCGCGACTTCATGGCCATGCCCGGCGCCAAAGCGGTTTGCGGCTCCACAACCACAGAAATTGTGGCCAGGGAACTTAAGCGCGAGGCCCGCCTGTGCCCGGTGGACGCCTCTTTAGGCTCGCCGCCGGAATACCTCATTGACGGCATTGATATGGTCACGGAAGGCGCGGTCATGCTCAATCAGGCCTACAACCTTCTGGACGAACCGGCTGAAAATCTGACTGACGGCGTAGTGGAGCGCCTGTGCAAGCTGATGCTTAAAGCCGACGCCGTCCACTTTATGCTGGGTGGGGCGGGCAACATTGCGCATTCCGGCATATTATTCAAACAAATCGGCCTGTTGCCCAGAAAAAACGCCGTACGCCTCATTGCGGAAAAATTAAAGTCCCTGGGCAAGCTGGTCACCGTAAAAACGTATTAGAGCCGTTTAGCATTTAAATTATATAGATAAAAATGCTCCGGCGTTGCTGTGCCCTGTTTCGCAACATCCGCAAGATTGCCTCATGCTATAAGGGAGGAGCCTTCAAGGTTTGCCTCAAAGGTGCTCCTCCCCCGCGCCCCGTTCCCTTCCATCCACTACGGGTTGAGGCACATGCACAATGAGTCTTTACCCGAGAATTTTTCTTAAATCCTCTTCCGGCGTGGATATGGGCGTAATGTTATAATTCTTGACCAGATAGTCCAGCACGCCGGGCGAAACAAAGGCGGGCAGGCTGGGGCCGAGATAGATATTCTTGATGCCCAGATACAGCAGCGTCAACAAAATGCATACCGCCTTCTGCTCATACCAGGACAGCACCAGGGAAAGGGGCAGGTCGTTAACCCCGCAGCCGAAGGCATCCGCCAGGGCCACGGCCACTTTAATGGCTGAATACGCGTCGTTGCACTGCCCCATGTCCATAATCCGGGGCAGGCCTCCGATCTGGCCGAGGTTAAGGTCATTGAAGCGGTATTTGCCGCAGGCCAGGGTCAGGATAACCGTATCTGCCGGGCTCTGCTTCACAAACTCGGTGTAGTAGTTGCGGCCCGGCCTTGCGCCGTCGCAGCCGCCGACCAGGAAGAAATGTTTGATAGCGCCGCCTTTTACCGCAGAAATCACGGTATCGGCCACAGACAGCACTGTGCCGTGTCCAAACCCGGTGGTCACTTCCGTGCCGCCGTTAATGCCGGTCAGGGCCTGATCTTCCGGCCAGCCGCCCAATTCCAGAGCTTTATTGATCAGCGGCGTAAAATCCTTGCTGCCGTTGTGGCTGTCAATGTGGGTCATTCCCGGATATCCGACCATGGCTGTGGTAAACACGCGGTCTCTATAGCTGTCCTTAACCGGCATCAGGCAGTTGGTGGTAAACAGCACCGGCGCCGGAATGCGGTCGAATTCACGCTGCTGGTTTTGCCAGGCTGTGCCGAAATTGCCCTTGAGGTGCGGATATTCCTTCAGTTTAGGATAACCGTGTGCGGGGAGCATCTCGCCATGCGTGTATATATTAACGCCCTTGCCCGCGGTCTGATCCAGCAGCATTTTGAGGTCATGCAGATCATGCCCGGTAACCACGATAAACGGCCCCTTCTCAATGGTCAGCGGTACCGTGGTCGGCTTGGGCGTGCCGTAAGTTTCGGTGTTGGCCTTATCCAGCAGTTCCATGCACTTCAGGTTAATCCGGCCGGTTTCCAGGACCAGCGGCAACAGCTCTTCCTGCCCGAGATCCTCGCCCAGAGCGGCCATGCCCTTGTAAATAAAACCCATAACCTCATCATCGCCGTAGCCCAGGGCGAAAGCATGATAGGCATAGGCGGCGGTGCCGCGCAGGCCCAGCAGAATCAGTGATTTCAGGGAACGAACATCTTCATTGGCCTGCCAAATGCCGGGCATGGCGTAATCCGCCTTGCAGGTTCCGTCATCTTTGCACCCGCATTCGGCATTGAGCAAAGCCGTAGCCCGGCGCGTCTGCTCGACGATGCGCTGCAGCGATTCATCGTCAAAATTAACGTTGGTGATCGTGGCAAACAGCCCTTCCAGCATGGTTTTATGAGTGGAGGAGGCGGGGGGCTGCCGCTGCGCCGCCTGCCCCAGGGTTATCAAAGCCCCGGTCAGCTCATCCTGCAAATTGGCGGTATGGTCCTGCTTGCCGCAAACTCCCATTCTACCCGTGCAGCCCTTGCCGCCGGCGGTCTGCTCACATTGAAAACAAAACATGTTGCTCATACTCTCTCTCCTTTGTCCGCCCGCCTCCAATATTGCGGGCGCTTAGCGCGCATGACTTCAAAGGACATGCCCGTTGGTTGCTATATTGATAACCCGCAGAGGAATATTTTTCCCGCTGCGCTCCAGCGCGCTCTGCACGGCCTGGACAAGACCGGCGCAGCAAGGCACTTCCATGCGCGCCACCGTCACACTTTTCACATCATTGGCTAAAATGGCCGCAAGCTTTTCCGCATAGTCTCCCTGATCCAGCTTGGGGCAACCGATGAGCGTAATGCGGCCGTCCATGAAACGCTCGTGAAAGTCCGCACAGGCAAACGCCGTGCAGTCGGCGGCGATAAGCAAATCCGCTCCCGCGAAATACGTCGCATTGGCCGGAACAAGCTTAATTTGCACGGGCCACTGCCTGAGGCGACTGACACGCGGCGATGCGGCCGCATCTTCACCAGATTTGACGCGCAAAGGCTGCAACTCGT
>CBDTYX010000166.1:0-4974 GCA_965364745.1 uncultured Desulfovibrionaceae bacterium
GTCGGTGAGGAATTTGGCCAGTTCCTCGGGATCGACAATGCCGTTAACCGAAGGCACGTTAACCACATCATAACCAGCCAGGGCGGCTGAGGCCGGGTTGGTGCCGTGGGAAGAGTCGGGCACCAGCATCTTGGTCTTTTTATTGCCCTTGGCCCTGTGGTAGGCGGCAATGAGCATAACCCCGGTGAATTCGCCGTGGGCGCCGGCCATGGGCTGCATGGTGAAGGCTTTCATGCCCGTGAGTTCGCAGAGCAGATGTTCCACTTCATAGATGACCTGCAAGGAACCCTGCACGAGATCCTGGGTGCAATCCAGACGGCCGAGCCAAGGGTGGCTGCGGGTAAATCCGGGCATGCTTGCAATCTGGTCCGTGAACTTGGGGTTGTACTTCATGGTGCAGGAACCCAAGGGGTAGAAGTTGCCGTCCACCGAGTAATTGAGATGGGAGAGGCGGGTAAAGTGGCGCACCACTTCCAGCTCGCCCACTTCAGGCAGGGCCGGGCGGTCTTTGCGCAACAGGCCGGCGGGCAGAAGATCTTTGGCGTGTTTGGCCGGCTCTTTAGGCAAACAACCGGCGCGGCCGGCCACGGATTTGTCGAAAATGGTTTTCTTGGTCATCTTTAGATCTCCCGCAGGGCGTTAAGAAGTGAATCGATATGGTCCGGGCTGGTTTTATCCGTGCAGGCCATGAGCAGCACGTTGTCCATGCCCTGGTAGTACTGGCCCAAAGGCAGGCCGGCGATGATTTTTTTGGCGAGCAAAGCTTTGACGATGTCGGCGGCGGGCTTGGGAGTGATCACGGCCAGTTCGTTGCCGAAAGGCGCGTCATTGAGGAGCTTGAAGCCGGAAAGCTTCTTGATTCCTTCGGCAAGAGCGTGGCCGCGTTCCATGGACAACTCGGCCATGCGGATAAGTCCTTGCTGACCCAGGCAGCAGAGCTGCACCAGGCTGCGCATGGCGCACAGGGCCTGGTTGGAGCAAATGTTGGATGTGGCCTTGGCGCGACGGATGTGCTGCTCGCGGGCTTGCAAGGTGAGCACAAAGGCGTCGCGGCCTTCCAGATCTTTGGTGCGGCCCACAATACGGCCGGGCAGTTGCCGGACAAGATCGCTTTTGGCGGCCATCATGCCGAGGTAAGGTCCGCCGAAAGCAAGGGGCAGGCCCAGGGACTGGCCCTCGGCCACGGCGATGTCGGCGCCCATTTCGCCGGGGGTTTTCAGCACGGCCTGCAGCACGGGGTAAACCAGAGCCACGCTCACAGCGCCCTTGGCTTTGGCCGCGGCGAACAAGGAGGTATAATCTTCGACCACGCCGAAGAAGTTGGGGTTTTGGATGAGCACGGCGGCGCAGTTGTCGTCAATGGCGGCGGTAAGGCCGGCAAGGTTGGATACGCCGTTTTTCTGGGGCACGGTGATGAGGTGCAGATCCTGGTTGGCCACAAAGGCTTTGAGCATTTCGCGGTATAAGGGGTTGATGGCTTCGTCGATAACCAACTTGTGGTGGCCGGTGGCGCGCAGGGCCATCATGGCCGCTTCGCACAGGGCCACGCCTCCGTCATAAACCGAAGCGTTACCCACATCCATATCCATGAGCCGGGCCACAGCGGTCTGGTATTCAAAAATAGCCTGGAGCGTGCCTTGGGAGGCTTCGGCCTGGTAAGGCGTATACGCGGTTAAAAATTCGCCGCGCGAGGTGATGGCGTCCACTGGGGCGGGGATGAAGTGGTCGTAGAAGCCCGCGCCCAGGAAAGAAGTATAGGAATTGACGTTTTTAGCTGCGATGCCTTCCAGATAAGCGCAAACTTCGCTTTCAGACAGGCCTTTGGGCAGGTTGAAACTTTTGGGCCTCATGTCGGCCGGGATGTCGGCAAACAGGGCATCCAGGCTGGGAACGCCGACGCGTTTAAGCATGGCGTTCAATTCATCTTGAGTGTGCGGGATATAGGGCATTGGTCAATATCCTTTTGGGTGAGTTAGAAGTTTATCTGGCGGGTTTTCCGGACTTGTCGGAAATGAAAGTCTTAAACGGAAGAGCCCGTCTTATGCAGATAATGAACGCGCACAGAAAGGTCGTTTAAACGCGTTCCGTGTGTTTTATTGAAGATAATTAAGGCAGCCGGCGAAAGCATAGGCCGGCTGCCTATTATCCCTAGGATTCAGGCTGATTAGCCGATGAGTTTTTTATAGTCAGCCGGAGAGAGAAGGCCCTTGGGATCTTCGCTGAGTTCCACCTCAATCATCCAACCGGTGCCATAAGGATCACTGTTGGCTATTTCCGGGGAGGCGTCGAGGTCGGCGTTGATTTTGGTGACTTTGCCGCTGATCGGGCAGTAAAGCTCGGAGGCGGCTTTCACGGATTCCACGGCGCCCATGTCTTCCCCGGAGGAAAGGGACCGCCCCACAGCGGGCAGGTCGACATAGGTGATGTCGCCAAGCTGTTCCTGGGCATAATCGGTTATGCCGACAACAGCTTTTTTTCCTTCAATACGGACCCATTCGTGGGTGTCACAGTAAAGCAGATTCTCAGGAACATTCATTTGGTCTCTCTCCTTATAAGTTGCACGTCATAATAAGTTGCACGTCATAGCGGCGGCCGTCATTCTTTACCCGACCGACCGCGTTTTTATAATAAGTTTCCGGGTTTGAGGTCAATATACTGAATGCGCCCCTCGGCGCTTCAGAAAGGTTTGATCGCCAGGTTTCCTCTAACGGCGCTGCTTTTATGGCCTGCTGGTTTTTTGCCAGGTTTTTGCCAGGTCAGCCTATTAATTCTGGCCTATTCATTTCGTTTTTCCAGGGGAAGACCCAGGCGCAAAACCTCGTCCAGCAATGTTTGACGGCGAACCGGCTTGATAATGTAGCTGACGGCGCTGCCCAGAAAAAAGGCGTCATGCAGTTCTTTGGAGTCGTCCAGCCCGGACACGATAATGACTTTTACAGCTTTTTCCGGGGGAATGTCATACTCTTTTTCAATTTCGCGAATTTCGCGCAAGGCCTGCTGCCCGTCGGAGTTGGGCATAATCAGGTCCAGGGTGATAAGATCATAAGGCTCATTATCTCTGAGGGCGCCTAAAAATGCGGCTACGCCTTCCTCGCCGTCCGTGGCCACATCCACATAAGCATAGGGATGCAGCATTCTTTGCATAACCCGGCAGCTGTCAAAATCATCTTCGATAATCAGGCATTTCATAGGAGCATCTCCCTTAAGACCTATTTTCAGGTGGGCCGTCAAACATTAAACAAGAAGTGGATTACGTCAGCATCTTTTACAATATACTCTTTGCCCTCAACCCGCAAGGCCCCGGCCTCCCGCGCCGCGGCTTCGGATTTATGCTTGATGAAATCTTCGTAGCTGATGACCTCGGCCCGGATGAAGCCGCGCTCAAAATCGGTGTGAATGACTCCGGCGGCTTGCGGAGCGCGGCAGCCGCGTTCAATGGTCCAGGCGCGCACTTCTTTTTCGCCGGCCGTGAAATAGCTTGCCAGGCCCAAGGTGCGGTAGCCGGTGTGAATGACTTGGTGCAGGCCGTCTTCCGTGGCTCCATATGAAGCCAGCAGCTCCCGCTGCTCCTCAAGGGGCATGCCTTGCAGCTCTTCTTCCAGGCGGGCGCAGATGGTCACTACTTCCGCCCCTTGCGCCGCGGCATGGGCTTTAACTTGCTCAAGCTGCGCGGAAGGCGCGCCCAGGCCGGCATCGTCCACATTGGCGCAATAAATGATTTTCTTGGCCGTGAGCAGCCCCATTTCCCGCCAGGCCTGGTCAAATACGGCGTCATCTTCAGGCCGCACGAACAGGGAGGCCGCTTGGCCGGCATTTAAGTGCGCCAACAAGTTGCTTAAAATATCGACCAGGGCGCGCATGTCCTTGTTGCCCTTGGCCATGCGTTCGGTCCGCTCCAGGCGGCGCTCCACAGACTCTATATCCGCCAGAACAAGCTCGGTTTCAATGGTTTCAATATCGCGCAGGGGATCAATTTTGCCGTCCACATGCACGATGTTGTCATCTTCAAAGCAGCGCACCACTTCCACAATGGCCGCGCATTCGCGAATATTGCCCAAAAATTGGTTGCCCAGGCCTTCGCCTTTGCTGGCCCCGCGCACCAGGCCGGCAATGTCGATAAAGTCCACAGTGGTATGCAGAACGCGCTGGGGCTTCACCAATTCGGCGATCTTGTCCAGGCGCTCGTCGGGCACGGGCACGGTGGCCTTGTTGGGTTCAATGGTGCAGAACGGGTAGTTGGCCGCCTGGGCGTTCTGGGCGTTGGTCAGGGCGTTGAACAGGGTGGATTTGCCCACATTGGGCAGTCCGACAATGCCGATGCTTAAAGCCATGTTAATAATACCTGCTTACTGGTTGATGGTTGCTCTATGTCTACTGGTTTTCCGCCGGATCCACTCTGATCAGGTAGGCCTCTTCGGGGTTGAGATATTTTTCGGCCAGTTTACGCAAATCTTCCGGAGTCAGGCTTTTGGCCTTGGCGATATTATCCGTGGCGAAAGTCAGGGGCCGGTTGAGAATGCTCAAAGTGGCGGCTTCCGAGCTGCGGCTGCCCAGCGCCTGGATATTGCGGTAATAGGCGCCCTCCATCTGGTTGGCCGCTCTGGTGAGGTCAGCCGCGAGCAATGGTGCTTTGTGCAGTTCGTTGATGATTTTGTAAAATCCGTCCAAGGCTTGTTTTTCCTTGTCCGGGCTGGTGCCGATGTAGAAGGCCATAAACCCGGTCAGGGGCGAGGACCAGTTCATGGCGTCCACACTATAGGCCAGGGCCTCTTGTTCGCGCAGGCGCAGGAACAACGGGCCGCTCATGCCGCTTAAAGCGGTTTGCAGCAGTTCCAGGCCGGGCGCGTCAGGGGCGCTGTCGGGCACAGTTTTGAACAAAAGCAGGATATGGGTCTGATTGCGGCCGGGGAGCCTCAGGTCCAGTTCCTTGGCGGCGCCCCATGTCGGCGCCGCGGGCATTTCTGCACCGGACGT
>CBDTYX010000167.1:0-4961 GCA_965364745.1 uncultured Desulfovibrionaceae bacterium
GGCGAAACGCTTGTCTTGGTATTTTTCAGCCAGGTTCAAGCATTTTTCGCGGGTATCGGACATGCCTGTGGCCATGCTCACGAGACAAGCCTTGCGCGGCGGCAGGGTGATGCGGTGGCGCACAGCCGCGATGGGGTCGAGCACGGAGCCCATGGTGTTGGATAAGGGGCCGGGTCTCCCCATGGCCAGAGGATTTTGCGCGGTGCGGCCCCGGCCGATGAAGCGCAGCCGGTCGGTCTCATAGGAAACGTCCTGGCGGGGCAGGCCGTGCACGGCCATAAGGTGAACCATGTACGGCGGAGTTTCATCGTCGGAGCGTTTGCGCCTGGTGCACAAAATGGCCTGTTCGTTATTGACCAGTTCGGTCTGTACAAAAAGATTGCTGAAGGCCGGGTGCAGGGGATCGGCATTGGGCGGCATGAGCACCACTTCGGTGTAGCTGGTGATTTCAATGGTTTTGGGCTCACGGGAGAGATTCATGATCCGCAGGCGGCGCAATTCAAGATCATCTTCCGGGGATACGGATACCTCAAGATGCATGCTGAAGTCTTTGCGCTTGGAGCGATATTCGGCCTTGCCTTCATGAAAAACGGCCGAGTAGCTGTCCAGGGGTTGCAAGGTGGGCTGATGCGTAGGGGACCAATATTCTCCGGAATCCACATCGCAGATGTAGCAGAATGAGCCCCAGTTGTCGCGGGTGGTATCTTCGCGCCAGCGGGTGATGGCCAGATCCTTCCAGCGGCTGTAACCGCCGCCCGTGTTGGTGACCATAACCTGATATGTGCCGTTGGACAGCATATGCACGGCCGGACAGAGCGTATCCACGCCGTAAACAGCCGGTTCGACTTCGGATTTTTCTTCCGCGGCGCTGATGCCGGTAACGGCCATTTCGTCCACATGCGAGTAAGACTTCACCGCGCGCGGCGTTTGTTCCTGCAAGAGCAACAGCGCGGCTTCGATTTCCGGATCGGAACAGAAGCGTCTTTGCATGGGCTGCCCCAGCAGGGCGTAGGCGAGAGAAAGGAAACTCATGCCCTGGTGGTGGGCCATAAACGAACGCACTACGCTGCGGGTTTTGCCGTGGGGCAGGCGGGAGGTGGTGTAATCCACAGCCTCATAGAAGCCGTAGTTGTCGGAGAATCCATCGTGATCTAAAAGTTCAAGGTTGCGCACGGCGGCTTCGGGTTCGACCATGAGGGCCATAATGGTTGCGTAGGGCGCAATGACCATATCATCGGCGAGCCCCCGTTTCAGTCCCAGGCCCGGCACGCCGAAAGCCCGGTATTGATAGTTCAGTTGCGAATCGAACATGCGGTAGCCCGATTCAGATATGCCCCAGGGAATGCCGCTGCGGCCGCCGTATTCGATCTGGCGGCGCACGGCCATGTGGCAGGTCTGGTCCAGCAGGGTGTTTTCATACATGGGCATGACCAGGAGCGGCATGAGGTATTCAAACATGGACCCGCTCCAGGAGATCAGGCAGGGCCCGCCGCTGACTTTGGCCAACAGGCGTCCCAGGCTGAACCAGGCGTCCTGCGGCAGCTGCCCTTGCGCAATGCCCACAAATACGCCAAGGCGCGCTTCGGAAGCCAGAAGGTCGTAGCAGCTTTCATCGCGGCGGCGGTCGCTGACATTATAGCCGATGGTCAGAAGATTGCGCGAGCGGTCGAACAAAAAGTCCAGATCAATGCGCGCGAATTCCAGCGCGTCTTCTTTCAGTTGCTCCACGGTTTGCAGTCTGCCTTTGGCTCGCTGCGAAGCCACATGCGCATGACCAAGCAGTTCTTTCCAGCGGGCGAGTTGCTCCGGAGCGACGGAGTTTTTTTCCCGATCGCGCACTTCAGCAATCAGTTCACTGTTTAATCGGGCCAACTGCCGTAAAGTGGGAACTGGGCTGAGCTGCGGAAAATCGGCTATATTACGGCGCATTTCCTCAAAATTCGGGTCAGTCGTCCAGGGCAGCATAAAGGTGAAGTCAGCAAGCGCGTCTCGACATTGTTTGACCAGACGTTCGCCCCAGGAAATCACGTTTTCATCGCCATCACTGCGCAGGTGCTCCAGCAGATTTTCTGAAGCGGCCAAAGTTCTGTCCAGGCAGAGCTTGAGCTCATAGCTTGTCGTGTTGTTCAGCTTTTCGCAATCGAGGGTGAGCTGTTTGCGCCATCTGTGAACATAGGCCGGAACAGCGCCTTTGACGCTGTCAATGATAATAGCCCAGGTATCGGTCAGGCCATCAAAAAATTGCGGTTCAAACACAGGGCGGTCCAAGAGCTCCTCAAGGCCGGAGTGCAGGGTTAAGAGGTGACCGGCCAGGTTGCCGCTGTCCACAGAGGAAATATACAGCGGATAGAGTGGAATAAGGGTCTGCGTGTCATACCAATTGTACAGATGGCCGCGGTAGCGTTCCATGCGGTACAGGGATTCAAAGGTGTTGTTCAAGCGCTCCACGCAGCGGCCCGGGGTAATGTAGCCGAAATCGCAAGCTGTGAGATTAGCCAGCAAAGACAAGCCGATATTGGTGGGGGAGGTGCGGTGCGCCACTTTGCCCACCGGGTGTTTTTGGTAGTTGTCCGGCGGCAGCCAGTTGTCTTCGGGCCGCACAAAATCTTCAAAAAATGACCAGATTTTGCGTGCGGTCTTGCGTAAAAACAAGCGTTGCCGTTTGGACAAATGTGGTTTTTTGCGCGGCAGGATGGAGCTCATGCGCCAGGCCACAAGCGGGGAGATAAGCCATAAAGTCAGCAAAGCGGCTGCCCAGACGAGCCCCTCCGGTCTGGCCGCGAACAGATAAATCATGACCGCGGCGGCCAGGGCCGAGGCCGGCCACATTTGTCTTAAATAAGATATAAAGCCGGATTTGAATGAAGACTCGACCTGGGAAGAGGTGGTCCATTCCAACATATGTTTTTTGGTAACGCGCATGCGCCAAATGGTGCGCAGAATGGCGTCGAGGTTGACTACGGCTTCATAGGGCAGGCAGATAAAGTTGTATAAAACCTGGGCAAAGCGGCGTAACGAGTTGCTTATGACCGAGTAGAGGTGCTGGCTGAGCAGGTTGTCTTTGGGTTTCACACACAGGTCAAACACAGAGGAAAGCAGCGCCGGGGTGATCATAATGCCGATGACCACTGCGGTCCACAGCCAGGGAGTCGGCAAGTAGCTCCAGCCCATAAACAGCATGCCGGTAAGACACACAGGAATAAGGCTGCGCCGCAGATTGTCGAAAATTTTCCATAAAGACAGGCCGGTGAGCGGGTTTTTATGGCGTTTCCCCTTGCCCGGCACCCGGGGCAGAAGCCAGCGGGAAATTTGCCAGTCGCCGCGCACCCAGCGGTGACGGCGTTTGATATCGGCGCCGTATTGCAGGGGAAATTCCTCAAAAACCTGCACGTCGCTGACCAGGGCGCAGCGGGCGTAACAACCTTCCAGAAGGTCGTGGCTTAAAACTTTATTGTCCGGAAAGCGGTCGGCCAGCGCCTGCTCAAATACGGACACATCGTATATGCCTTTGCCAATGAACGAGCCTTCATAGAAAAGATCTTGGTACACATCGGACACGGCCTTGGTGTAGGGGTCAATGCCGTAGTCATTGCCGAAAAGCTGCTGATAGCGCGATTTGCCGCTGGTGGACATGCTGATGGTCGCGCGGGGTTGCAAAACGCCGTAGCCGTCAACCACGCGTTGCCGTTCGGGGCAATAAATGGCCCGGTTGAGCGGGTGGTGGATGGTGCCCACCAACTGGCGGGCCGTATCCCGGGGCAACTGAGTATCAGTATCCAGGGTGATGACGTAGCGCACATTGCGCAAAATGCCTACTTCGCCGATGATTAAAGAAAAATTGCTTGTGGTTCCGTTTAAAATAAGCTGGTTAAGATCGGCCAATTTGCCGCGTTTGCGCTCACGCCCCAGCCAGGCGTCTTCTTTGGGGTTATAGGCGCGGGGGCGGTGCAGCAGAAAGAAGGTCATGGGCCTCTTGGGCGAGGCATAGGTTTCATTGAGGTTTTCAATGCCTTCACGGGCGTGCTTCACCAGTGCCTCGTCGTCCGGCATGTGCTCTTGCGGCGCATCATTGAAGTCGGTAAGCAGAGCAAAATATAAATTTTCATCGCGGTTGGCCAAAAAACGCACTTCCAGGCTGTGGATTAATTTGTCCACAGCGTCATGGCTGGAAAGCATGGTGGGAATGGCCACCAGGGTGCGGGCTTCCGGCGGAATACCCTTGGAGTAGTCCAGGCGGGGCAAAGGGTGCGGGCGTTCAAATACGGTAACCAGCCAGTTGACCGTGCCCACGGCCAGCTGGCTCAAAGACATGAGCACCAATGACCAGAAAATTATTTCCGTATACCAGGGCATGCGTTCGGCATTGATATGGCCGGCCAGGTAAAATCCGAGCAGCCCGGTGATGACGGCAATGCCGCCAAGATAAAAGAACAGCGGCATTCTGTGCACAAAGTTGCGCAGGCGCGGCATAAATGGAAGCCTGACATCCAGACGCTTTTCAATGGCCCCCCGGCCTTTATCAACCAAGTAAAAACCCACGTGGGACGTAAAGTCTTCAATGCCTTTTTCCAGGGCCGCTTCCTGGGCAAGATCCAGGGCCGCTCTGGCCGTTTCATCCTCAGAGTGCGGGCTGTGCTTGGCCAGATACTCGACCACGTGACGGTATCGATCTTTGGTAGTGAAAGTCATGCGGCCGTAAAGGCCGGGCGGGTCGCCGCGCAAAATCTGCTCCACCGAACTCACGGTTTCCACAAACTCGCGCCAGTCCATGGAGTCCAAAAAGCGCAGGGAGCTGATGCTGTTGCTCATTGACACCTGGCGGGAAGCCAGTTGCTGGCTTTCCTGGTGGACCATGCGCTCCACATTCTGCCCTTGTTCAGTCAGGCGTTGCTCCACCCAGGCCATGAGAATGGTGATGTTGATATTCTGACCTTTGATGCGGCTGGAAAACTCCGAGACAA
>CBDTYX010000168.1:0-4931 GCA_965364745.1 uncultured Desulfovibrionaceae bacterium
AAAACCCCAAAGCCCTGGCGCTGTTGAGCAAAAGGTCGTCCATGGCTTCGTCGCTTAGTTTGAAAGCGTGATCCACGTCGTACAAGGCTTCGGAAGGATCAAACAAGGGGTAGTCGCTGCCGAAGAGGATGAACTCGCGGGGGTGGCGGCGGAAGATTTCGGCGCACAGGGCCGGGTCCATGAGCGGCAGCGCGCTGGAAGTATCGATATATACCGGCTCTCCGATGTAAGTTTTCAGGGCATGCTCCCAGTGCAGATAACCGCCCATGTGCGCGGCAATGAAGCGCACCTTGGGAAAGCGGCGGCGCAGGGCTTGCAGTTTATAGGGGCAGGAAGGGTTTTCCTCCGGCGGCAGGCTGTCGCCCACGTGGCACATGACCAGCATGTCTTCGCCTACGGCCTCCAGGATGGGTTCCAGGGCCGGGTCGTCCAAAAAGAAATTCTGAAACTCGGGGTGAAACTTAAGGCCGCGCACGCCGGCCTTTTTCATGGCCGCGATATGATCTTCCCAATCCTGGCAATAGGGGTGAATGGCGCCGAAAGCGATGAAGGTGTCCGGATATTGCGTTTGCAAATCGCGGGCAAAGGCGTTGGCCGGGACTACCTGGGCCGGGGTTGTGGCCGCGCATAAAACCACGGCTCGATCAAAACCTGCGCGATTCAGGCGTTCTTTGAGGTCTTCGGCAAGACCTGTGCCCACCGGCTTGATGTTGTAGTGGTCTTCAAGCTGAGCAACTACCTTGTGCGCGATTTTAGGATGAAAAGCGTGAGTGTGAATGTCGATATACATGGCGGGCAAGCTACCGCCGGGGAAATTCCATGTCAAGGCGGGTTAAAAATTTCACTTGTAAAAATAACCGGGGGATATTCTTAAGCAATAAAACAGCGGCATGAAGCGGGCTGAATATTGCCCGTCCATGCCGCCGCATACGTATCTATCCTAAACCGGTTTAAAATGTATAATTGAAGCCCACAGCGAATTCCCAGGCGTCGTCAGTGTCGTTGTTCCAGCCGCCGGCATCGTCAATGTCCACGTGGATGTAGCCGCTTTGGTTGTACACGGTCAGGCCTTCCATAATTTCATAGGCCGTGTCCAGGTTCACTTCCATGCCCCAGTCATCGGTGGTGTACAAATAGCCGCCGAACAGCGCCGGGTTGGTGCGTTCCACAAAAGGCGCGGTTCTGCCGTATGAAGAGTCGTTGGTGCCCTGAAAGTAGACCACCCGGATATTGTGGCTCAACTTTTCCACAAAGGTCAGATCTTCAAGGGCCAGACCGATGCCCCAGGTACCGGTGATGTTGTTGCCGTTCACCACCGCTTCCCGGAAAATGCCCCAGGAGTTGGACCAGCCGAAGGAGGTGAAGCCCCAGTCGGGCGAGAGCACAGGCATGAGGCCGTCCCAGCTGTCATCATCTTTCATGCCCGAGCCGTACCAGCCGATAACGGACGGAGTCGCCCACTCGAGCTTGTAGCCGATGCGGGCGGACACGGCCCAGCCGTCGCGGTCGTTGTCAAAGTTTCCCAGGTAAGTGCCGTTGTCCCACACATCCAGATCATCACTGGTGTAGGAGCCGTACATGAAGTCAGTATAGATAAAGAACGGATCCCAGGTGGTGATCTTGAAAGATAAACCGGCCCACCAGACCCGGCCGTCGTCGCCCAGGCCCCCGGTGCCGGACAGGCCCCCGCCGATGTCGCCATAGCGGCTATAGGTATCGGTATCGGAATCATAAGAGTCATCCGTTTCGCCTACAAAGCCGTACATGCCCCAGGGGGTGATTTCCAGGCCGTATTCGGCGAAGGTCAGGGGAAGGGTCAGGGCGAATACGTCAACGGCGTCATGATCAGTAAAGGCCGCCCGATCCCAATCATCATCGGTAAGCGGGTTCCAGGGCCGCACCCAGGACAGGGTCAGGCCGATATAGTCATTGAAGGTGTAAGCGGCGATAATCCCGGCCATGTCGTCGTCCATGACCGCGCCGCCGCTCAAGGGGCCGTTGGCGTAGTTGGGCAGGGCAAAGGGCAAAATGCCCATGCGGATGGACAGGTCCGTTTCCGGCACAATCCAGTCGATATAAGCGTGCTTGGTTTCCACGTTCACACCGTCGGAGCCCATGGCCCCGCCGCTGCCGCGGCCGCTTTGTCCGGTATAGCCCCAGGTGTCGCCGCCGCCCGATCCCCAGTGAATGTCGCCGATTTCAAACTGCACCGTGCCGCTGAGCTGCTCGGAAGCCACAAAGTCGATCTGGAAGCGCAGGCGCTGCGCGGCGTAAGGGTTGGAGTCATCGGAGATGCTTTGGCCGTTGCTGTCAACGCCGCCAAAGGTGGAGGTATTGCTGTACCAGCCGTACACGAAGTCGAAATAGCCCTTGATTTTAATGTCCGTGGCCGCAGCCGGCCCGGCCCAGCCCAAAACCAGACCAAACAGTGCCAGGATGCCGCAAAGTTTTTTCATTTTACCCCCTATTTTTTAATTAAAAGGTCCAGTCCAAACCAAGAAAAGACTCGCCGATTTCTTATTTCAACTAAAACAAAACGAACTTTGCAGGAAAAAAGTAAAGCGCGGCCGAAATCATATTTCGACTGTTTTAACTATACGCACTTTTTATAAAACGTACAGTCCCGCAGGCGCAAAAAAACCGGGGGCCTTGCGGCCCCCGGCTGGATTGTGTTCAAACTCAAGTCTGACCGGAATTTTACACCGGTTTAGAAGGTGTAGCGGAAGCCGACGGCGAATTCCCATGCATCGTCGGTGTCGCTCCAGTCGGAGCTTTCATCGATGTCAACATGCAGATAGCCGATCTGGTTGTACAGCTCGAGGCCTTCCATGATCTGGTACACGGAGTCCAGGTTCACTTCCACGCCCCAGTCGTCGTCGGTGTACAGGTAGCCGCCCCACAGAGCGGGGTTGCCGCGCGCGAAGAAGGGAACATCCTTCAGGTCGCCGCTGTTGGTGCCCTGGAAGTAGGCCACGCGCAGGTTGTTGGTCAGGCCTTCCACCAGCTTGATGTCTTCAAAGCCGAGGCCGATGCCCCAGGTGCCGGTGATGTTGTTGCCGTTCACGATGCCTTCGCGGAAGATGCCGTAGTTGTTGGACCAGCCGAAGGAGGTGAAGCCCCAGTCCGGAGACAAGGTGGGCATCAGACCGTCGAGATAGTTTTCATCGTCGAAGTCAGAGCCGGAACCGTACCAGCCGAACAGGGTGGGAGTCACTTCTTCAAACTTGTAGCCCAACTTGGCGGACACAGCCCAACCAGCGCGGTCGTTGTCCAGCTCCCCATAGCCGATGGGGCTGTCGAAGTCATCATAAATGGTCAGGCCCACGTCATCACTGCTGTAGCTGCCGTACATGAAGTCCACAGCGAAGAAGAAGGGGTCCCAATAGGTCAGGTTAAGAGAAATACCAGCCCACCAGGCCTTGCCGTCCTGGCCCAGACCGCCGGCGCCGCCGAGGCCGCCGCCGATAGCGCCATAATGGCCGAACTTGTTGCCGAACTCGTCAAGACTGATGGTGTCCTGCTCGCCGATAAAGCCGTACATGCCCCAGGGGGTGATTTCCAGGCCGTATTCAGCAAAGGTCAAAGGAATGGTCAGCGCGATCAGGTCGATGGCGTCATGGTCGGTGTAAGCGTTGCGAGTCCAGTCGTCATCGGTGAAGGGGTTCCAGGGGCGCAGCCAGGCCAGGTTCACAGCCACATACTCGTTAAAGGTGTAGCTGGCAACCACGCCGGCCAAGTCGTCGTCCAGGATGGCGTTGCCGCTCATGGCGCCGTTGGCGAAGTAGGGCAGCGCGAAGGGCAGAAGACCCATGCGGATGGACAGATCGGTCTCAGGCACGATCCAGTCGATGTACATGTGCTTGGTTTCCACGTTCACGCCGTCGGAGCCCATGGCGCCGCCGCTGCCGCGGCCGGTTTCGCCCCAGCCCCAGGTGTCGCCGCCGCCATGGCCCCAGTTGATGGTGCCGATTTCAAACTGCACGGTACCGCTCAACTGTTCGGAGGCCACGAAGTCGATCTGGAAACGCAGGCGCTGCGCGGCGTCGAAGTTTTCTTCAGAGCCGTAGAAGCCTTCATCGTTGCCGGTGTTGTTACGGTCGGTGCTGGCGTCATAGAAGCCGGTGTTGCTGTACCAGCCGAAAGCAAAGTCAAAATAGCCCTTGATCTTGATGTCCGTGGCGTTGGCGCCGGCAGCGGAGCCGATCACCATGGCCATGGCCATCACAATACCGAGAAGCTTTTTCATAGTGTTTATCCTTCCTACTTTTGCAAGTTAAGTGTCTGAAGCACAATCCATTTCCGATCAAACCTGATTCTTATGTACGCCCTTTCTAGAAAATAGCAAGAGTTTTCGTCAAAAAATTTTTACGGTGCAAGTTCTTATACCGGCCGGAATATGAAAATATTTTTTACCTAACTGCATTTTTTTCCACTCAATATCTTGAAATTGCTGGTTATATTTTTCAAATATTTTCTGCCGGACCCATAGAATAAATTTGGCCGGCGTAAAAAAATTTTTTATTTTTTCCATTACGCACGACCCGTAAAGTTTTCCGCCCCTCCCTTTTCTTTGACTCTCCCGCTGCCTGCGCTTATTAATACCATATAATATGGACATCGATCTAAGCAGCATTCCCCTCACGCCCGGCGTGTATTTATTCAAATCCGGCCGGGATAAAATCATATACGTGGGCAAGGCCAAGAGCCTGCGCCGCCGCGTGGCCTCCTATTTTCGCAAATCCGGCCTGTCGGCCAAAACTGAAGCCATGCTCCGCCAGGCCGCGAGCCTGGACACCCTCTCCACCACCACGGAAAAAGAGGCCCTGCTCCTGGAAGCCGAGCTGATTAAACAGCACCGGCCCCGCTACAACATCACCCTGCGCGACGACAAACAATATTTCTTATTTTGCCTGGATAAAAACCACCCCTTC
>CBDTYX010000169.1:0-4926 GCA_965364745.1 uncultured Desulfovibrionaceae bacterium
GAGCAGGGCAGCAGCCACATTACCCGCCACTACGGAGGCACCGGTCTGGGGCTTTCCATCAGCCGCAATATTGTACATCTTTTGGGCAGCGATATCGCGGTTAAAAGCAAGGAAGGCCGCGGCAGCGAATTTTCTTTCTCCGTGTGGTTGGCCGAAGAAACAGTCAAGCCGGATGAAATCGTGCGCAGCGATGATTTGTCCGTTCTTGCGGGCAAGCGCGCGCTTTTGGTGGACGACGTGGACATTAACCGGATTATCGTTATGGAGCAGTTGGCCGCCGCGGGCGTAGACATGGTTGTGGAAGAGGCCGGAGACGGCCGGGAGGCTGTGGATAAATTCGCGAGCTCGCCCCAAGGCTATTACGATATCATTTTCATGGATGTGCAGATGCCGCACATGGACGGTTATGAGGCCACGCGGCTTATTCGGGGCATGAAGCGGGAAGATGCTAAAAAAGTGGCGATTATCGCCATGACCGCCAACGCCTTCAAAGAAGACGTGGCCGCGGCTCTGGCCTGCGGCATGAACGCGCACCTGGCTAAACCGTTGGAACACGACAAGCTTATCAGTACCCTGGTGCGCGGAGTGACCTACGGCTTCAAGACGCAGTGATATGAATGCCGCGGGGAAGGGGAAGAGAACTTTTGGGTAAAGTTTTCCTCCCCTTCCCCGGCCCTATCTACTGTTTTCAACCCTCTTTAGTTTGGCGAGGCCGGGTGGTCAGGTAAAGCGGACAGCGGACGCCGGCAAGTTTGTGCGGCATTGATGCTGTGTTAGGGGGCGTGGATTTTCAGAGTTTTATCGCCAAGTTTTCCTTTATGTGGCGCACTCAGATCTTGGCCGTTTCCATGAGTCGATCCGCGCCGGCGTCTTTCAGGCGCCGGGCCAATTCCAGGCCCAGGGCGCGGGGATTTGTGATCTGGCCGGTCAGGCTGCGGCTGATGATTTCGCTTCCGTCGCAAGAGGCGACCAGTCCGGAGAGTCGGAGAGCGCCCGGAGATTGCAGCACGGCGTAGCCGGCCAGGGGGGTCCGGCAGTCGCCGTTCAACCCGGCCAGGAGGCCGCGCTCGGCTTCCACGCACAAACGAGTGGGCGGGTGTTCCAGAAAGCGCAGCAGCTCACGCAGGTCCTGCCGATCTTTACGAAATTCAATGCCTAAGGCGCCTTGGCCCACAGCGGGCAGAAAATCTTGCTCATTAAGGCGCACGGCGTGAGGGGCGCTTAGGCCCAAACGATTTAAGCCCGCAGCGGCCATGATAATGGCGTCGTATTCGGCCTCAGCCAGTTTGCGCAAGCGGGTTTCTACATTGCCGCGCAGAAAATTGACGCGCGCATCCGGGCGCAGGGCCAGAATTTGGGCCTTGCGGCGCAGGCTGCTGGTGCCGACCACGGCGCCCGGCGGCAGCGCGGCCAAATTCGGGTAAGTGTGGGACAGAAACATGTCGGCCGGGTCGGCACGTTCCATAATCACGCCTAGAGTCAGGCCGGGGGCGAGCTCCATGGGCACGTCTTTAAGGCTGTGCACGGCCAGGTCCGCTCGGCCGTCCAGAACTGCTTCCTCAATTTCTTTTACAAACAGGCCTTTGCCGCCCACCTTGGCCAGGGGCACGTTAAGAATCACATCGCCCTTGGTTTTGACCACAAGGAGTTCCACGCGTATCTGCGCGCCGTGGCGCGCTTCAAAGGCTTCCTTGACCAATGCGGCCTGGCGCAGTGCCAGATTGCTGCCTCGGGTGGCGATGATCAGATGTGATCGCGTGGACACGGCAAACCCTTTAGAAATTCAGGGCTGCTCGGGCCGGGCTTTGAGATGGGGCTGCAGGGCGGGCACATTTTCAAAGAGATAATAGTCAACCAGGCGACAAATAAGATGCCCCACGGTGATGTGGATTTCTTGAATAAGGGGGGTACTGTCGTCAGGCACGTCCAGGAGATAATCGCAGAGAGCGGGCATGTCGCCGCCGCCTTTGCCGGTGAGGCCCATGGTGATCATGCCGATGCCCCGCGCGGCTTTAAGGGCTTCGCTGATATTGGGGCTTGTGCCGGAGGTGGAAATGGCCAGGAGCACGTCGCCTGCGCGGCCCAGGGCGCGGACCTGTTTGGAGAAGACATGCTCGAAGCCGAAGTCGTTGCCGATGGCCGTCAGCGCGGAGGTATCCGTGCTTAGGGCGATGCCGGGCAGGGGCGGGCGGTCCATGAGGAAGCGGTTGACGAATTCAGCGGCCAGGTGTTGGGAGTCGGCCGCGGAACCGCCGTTGCCGCAGAATAGAATTTTGCCGTCCTGGGCCAGGGAGGCGGCAATGACTTTGGCCATGGCGGCAACGGCCCCGGCGTGAGTGGTCAGGAAGTTTTCGCGCAAGGCGGCTCCGGCCAGGGCGTAATCCATGATAATTTTTTTGGAGTCGTCAATCATATTTGAAAATGAACCTCTTTAATTAATTACAGGCTTTGCCTCAGGAGGTCTTTTTTTAGGCTACGAACTATTTAACTCATCAAGGCGGTGAAGTGAAGGCTATAAGTTTGCCGCCACATGTGCGGCCAATGAATCTGATCCGGCGCAGCTCTTTCTGCAGGCGGCGCCAATTATCTTTTCGCAGGCCCGAATATGCTTCACGCGCGACGTTGAGCGCCAAGGCTTGCTCAACCGGAAGGCGGTCAGCCGCCCACTCGGCGGCAACGTTTTTGGAGACAAATTCGCCGGCAGTTAAAGTTCGCCACATTCGCGCAAGAGCCAGCAGCACGTTGCGGCTGTCCGTTTCCAGCGTGGCGGGCAATGAGGGCAGAACATCCGCAATGGCGCGGCGGATGTCTTTTTGCGGGATAACCGGCGGAATTTTATCCGCCGGGGGGCCCAGCAGCGTTTTGGCCTCTTGCCGCGCCTGGGCCGGCACCAGGGTCAGTTCCGGATCACGCCCAGGCTTTGGCATTTTTTCGGTTTCAAACTCACTGCGCAACCACTCGCCGTAAATAAACTCGCAACGCGCGGGGTAAGCAGCCGCTGTGAGATCGGTCCGCAAAAAGACAATGAGTTCAACGGGGCGCGGAGCATTTTCAAGTGCAGGATGACCCGAGATATGCATCAATTCATGCGCCAGGCGGACGCCAACTGCGGAGGCCAGGGGCTGGTCGATAACCGCCAGCAAATCCACGTCGCTGTCGGGCCGCCGGCCACTGCTGAACCATGGAGGTAAAAAGCCGCAAGTGATTCCGCAAGTTGTTCCCGGACAACCGACAGCACCCTATCCGCTCCCGTAATATCTCCTACTCCACGGTCACGCTCTTGGCCAGGTTGCGGGGCTGGTCCACGTCCTGGCCCAGACTTACGGAAAAGGCATAGCTGATGAGCTGCAGGGCGGGCAGGAACGTGAACGCGGACAATGGGCTCCAGACCCGGGGCACCGGCCAGTTGTAGTGGACTTTGAGAAGGTGCGCTTCGGCCGCGTCTTTGGCTTCTTCCTCTTCCACTGCACTGGCGTGGGACACGCCGAGCGGCGGATTGGTCAGGGCCACCACATTGCCTTTACGGGCCTGCACCTCTTCAATATTGGATTTAACTTTGGGAAAGAGCTCGTCATCCGGGGCCAGGGCGAAAATGAGCATGTCCGGATCGACCAGGGCGATGGGGCCGTGCTTCATTTCCCCGCTGGCATAGCCTTCGGCCGGAATATAGGCCAGTTCTTTAAGTTTGAGAGCGCCTTCCAGGGCCATGGGAAAACAGTTGCCCCGGCCGATGAAGAAGGTTTTGGTGATTTTGGGGTAGCGTCCGGGCAGCATGGTCGCCCATTTGTGCATGGAGGGCAGGGCTTCTTCTATGGTGCCGGGCAGGCTTTGCAACGTGTCCAGGGCGTTTTTCAGGGTGTCTTCGGTGAGCGTGCCTTTGCGCGCGGCCCAGTAGAGGGCCATGAGGGCCAAAACCACCATTTGGCTGCATACGGCCTTGGTGGAGGCCACGCTGATTTCCGGTCCGGCCTGGGTGAAGATGGCGGTGTGCGCCTCCCTGGCGATGGACGAGCCGAGCACGTTGCACAGGCAAGTGACATGAGCGCCGAGCTCTTTGCCCTTGCGCAGAGCGGCCAGAGTGTCGGCAGTTTCGCCTGATTGGCTGATGACCAGGACCTGATCGCCGGGTTCCATAACCACGTCGCGGTAGCGGAATTCCGAGGCGAATTCGATATTGACCGGGATTTTAGCCCAGGATTCGATGATCTGGCGGCCCCACAGCCCGGCGTGGTAGGCTGAGCCGCAGGCGGCGATGTGCAGATATTTGGGCACGGGCGCATCATCCAGTTCGGGTATGGTCACGCCGTATTTGGCGCCGGTTTGAATGCGGCCGGCGAGACAGGCGGCGATGACGCGGGGTTGCTCGAAAATTTCCTTGAGCATAAAGTGTTCGTAGCCGTCTTTTTGCGCAGCCTGCATATCCCATTCGATTTTAGAGGGCGCTTTGGGCACCGGGCTTAAATCCGCGATGCGCAGCACCTGGCAGGAGGCGGCGTCAATACGCACCAGTTCGCCGTCGTCAAGGAAAATGACGTCGCGGGTGTAGGGCAAAAAGGCCGGAATATCCGAAGCCACGAAGTTTTCGCCGTTGCCGAGGCCCACAATAAGCGGGGCGAACATGCGCGCCGCGTAGATCACGCCGGGTTCTTCCAGGGAAAGAACGGCCACTGCGTAAGCGCCGGTGGCCCTGCGCAGGGCGCGGGCAAAGGCCTCCAGAAGGTTGGGCGCGTCTTTGCGGCATTCGGCGATGAGGTTGACCAGCACTTCAGTATCGGTATCGGAGGCGAAGGTATAGCCTTTTTCCAGCAGCTCCACTTCCAGTTCCTGAAAGTTTTCAATGATGCCGTTATGGATGATTACAAACTTGCCGTCGGAACTTTTGTGGGGGTGGGCGTTGTTTTCACTGGGCACGCCGTGCGTGGCCCA
>CBDTYX010000170.1:0-4836 GCA_965364745.1 uncultured Desulfovibrionaceae bacterium
CCCCCACCTCCACGGGCGAGAGCTCAAAAAGCTGCACAATGCGCACTTCGGGGAAGTCATCCAAACCGGGCGGCGTCCAGACATATAATTCAGCGCGAAAAATCTTTTTGGAGCGGGACATGCATGTCACCGCGCGACGGGCCACGCCGGGTTGAATATTTTCTTTCAAGCCGGCCTCGGACGCGCGCCCGGATTCAGGCAACGGCGCGGTGAGCATGGTCAGGCAATTTTCCCGTTCTTGGGGAGCGGAAATAATATGATTGATAAACGCGGCAATATCCGGCAATTCTTCGGCGGAATAGCCGCAAAGCTGCTGCATGGCAGGATTGAGGTCAATTATGTTGCGGGCGGCGGGGGAAAAAATCAAAGCGGGCAAGGGTTGCGCGAGGTAAAGCGCGGCGTTCTTTAAGCTGCCTGCGGCGTCTGACCTGGAACCCCCTGCTTCAGGCGTGTTTTTAGCTTGTTTTTTAACCATCGCTACCTCCACCGGCAAATCAACAATATAAGCTTAAACAGATTCTGCCAGGTTTTTGTATTATTTTATATCTATACAAGATCCACAGGAACTTGCAAGTTTCCTGGCAATTTATCCTAATGCCCTGTACAAGGCGCCTCGGAAAAACACAACTGGACAGCGCGGCGGCCAACGGTTAAGGTAATCGGGTTTAACCGTACCATTCTTAAGCGCCGCAAGATGACGCGGCAAAAGCAGGCCGGGAGCACGAGGCATTTTTCAAAGGATTGCTATGTTGCCGCAACACGTTGCTATAATCATGGACGGGAACGGGCGTTGGGCCGCGCAGCGCGATCTGCCGCGCAGCGCCGGGCACCAGGCCGGCGGCGAAGCCGTACGCCTGGCGGTTACTCACTGCCGTGAACTGGGCATTCCCTATCTGACCCTGTATGCTTTTTCACAAGAAAACTGGCGGCGGCCCGCATCTGAAGTAACATTTCTCTTTGATCTTCTAGTAAAATTTCTCAAAAATGAGCTTAATCTTCTGCAGGAGCAGAATATTCGCCTGAATATTTTGGGCGACGCGGAAAAACTTCCCCTGCTTGCCCGGCAAAGCTTAAACCGGGTGGTCAGGCAAACCCGAAACAACACGGCCATGACCCTGAACCTGGCCCTTAATTATTCCGGCCGCGAAGAAATAGCCCTGGCCTGCCGCCGAGCCCTGGCCGACAATATCCCGGCCGAGGAGCTCACGCCGGAAACCCTGGCCCGCTACCTGTACACTGCCGGACAACCGGACCCGGACCTGATTATCCGCACCAGCGGCGAATTGCGGTTGTCCAACTTTCTGCTTTTCCAGGCCGCTTACAGCGAACTATACGTCACCTCCGTGCTCTGGCCGGATTTTACCGTCGCTGATTTTGATCTGGCCCTCAAAGATTTTGCCGCCCGTGAACGCCGTTTCGGCACAACAGGAGGACATGCCGCGCCATGAAGCTTCCCGCGCACAATCAACGCATTTTTACCGCCGCGATCATTCTTATTCTGGTGGGCGGAGCGGCCGCTCTGGGCCGCTCCGGCATGGCTCTGCTTATCGGCCTCGCCAGTATGATGGCCCAGTACGAATTTTACGACATGGTCTACACCGGTGAGAAACGGCTGCTCGAAAAAATTCTGGGGCTTGGGTTGGGCGCGGGGGCTCTCCTGGCCAGCGGTTTCAATCTGGCTCATGCAGCCCCGGCCTTCACCATCGCCGTTTCCATGTCCGCGGCCCTTCTCTTTCTCTTCCGCTTTGGCGATGAAGGCAACCGGGAGCACCTGTTTTCAATCCTGCTTCTAATCATGGGCTTTATTTATGTGCCTCTGGTGCTGCAAATGGCCTTTCGCCTGCAACCGCTCGAGGTGCTGCTCATTCTGGTAGGCGTGGTGGCTTCAGACACCGCCGCCTACTACGCGGGCGTAACTATGGGCAAAGCCAAAATCTGGCCGCGCGTCAGTCCTAAAAAAAGCTGGGCCGGCAGCATCGCCGGATTCATCACCTGTACGCTGGCTGTAACGATTATGGGCGTTTTACTGTTTGACCGCAGCCCGCTGCTCTGGCTGGTGGCCGGCATGGTTATCAACGTCTCCGCCCAGTTCGGCGATTTCTTCGAATCCGCCTTAAAACGCGTCTACGGCATTAAAGATTCCAGCCAGCTCTTGCCCGGCCACGGCGGCGTGCTCGACCGCATAGACAGCCTGCTGTTTGCCCTGCCCGCCTATACGCTGCTGCATTATTTATTCGGCCTGGGCATCATTAAAATCTGACCTGTTTTCAAAAATTACGGCAAGATATGGAAAACGCCTCGTATATTTCTTCGTTACAACTACCCCGCGGCCTGGCTTTTGAAAGGCCGTCTTTTCCTCGCGCCCTGGTCGTTATGGGCGCCACGGGTTCCATCGGCACATCCGCCCTGGACGTAATCGCCCGGCATCCGGACAAATTCAGCGTTCTGGCTCTGGCCGGCGGCCGCAATGCCGCCCGTTTGGCCGAACAAGCCGCCGTCTTTCGCCCCGTCTATCTGGCCGCCCTTGACGCGAAAACCGGGCAGGACTTGAAAGACCGCCTGCCTGCAGATTACCGCCCCGAAATTCTCATCGGAGAGGAAGGCTACGCCGCCCTGGCCGCTCTGCCTGAAGCCGATGTGGTGCTTTCCGCGCAAAGCGGCGCGGCCGGCCTTGCCGCCACTCTCTCCGCCGTGCGGGCCGGAAAAATCGTGGCCCTGGCCAATAAAGAATCACTGGTGCTGGCCGGCGAGCTCATCCGCCAAGAATGCGCTAAAAGCAATGCCGTCATCCTGCCTGTGGACTCGGAGCACAATGCCCTGTTTCAAGCCTTGGGCAATGAACCTCTCTCCCGCGTGCGCAAGCTCATCCTCACCGCTTCGGGCGGCCCGTTTCGCGGCAAAAAACGCGACGATCTTGTTGCGGTCACTCCCGAAACCGCCCTAAAACATCCCAACTGGAGCATGGGCGCCAAAATTTCCATCGATTCGGCCACGCTAATGAACAAGGGCTTGGAGGTCATTGAAGCCCACCACCTCTACGGCTTGCCCCCGGGACGAATCGACGTGCTCGTCCACCCGGAATCCATTATCCATTCTCTGGTGGAATTTAACGACACCTCCATGCTGGCCCAGTTGGGCCCGGCCGACATGCGCGTAGCCATCGCCCACTGCCTGGCCTGGCCGGAACGCGTCGCCCCCGGTCCGGCGCCCCTTGATCTGGCGGCCCAAGGCAGCCTTACCTTTGCAGATGTGGACCACGATACTTTCCCCTGCCTTAATCTGGCCCGCGCCACCCTGCTGCCCGGCGGGCCCAGCCCCGTGGTGCTCAATGCGGCCAATGAAGTGGCGGTGGCCGCTTTTCTAGCCGGGCGCCTCACCTTCCTGGGCATTGCCGAACTGGTGCGCGCCGCCCTTGATGAAATCATCCCGCCCGCCCCGCCGCAGAGCCAGGCTGAAATTATGGACCTGGACGAACGCACGCGGGCCTGGAGCCGCGAGTGGCTGCGCTGCATATGTTAGCACGCCGGTAGAGCGGGGACACAAGGGGCTCGCCCTTTGAGTCCCCCTCTCCCGGAGCTCACGCGTTACCCTCTGCGAAAAATTTACATTTGCACCGCGCCCTTTGCTTTGCATTGAAAAGTAGTTATATTCCCATCTTGCGCCCGCGGGCGATTTTTTATGCAACCATAACCCTAAGCCGTAGCTTTACAGCTCGGATACACAATATTTATGTCCATCAGCGGTATCATTCTCGCCATTGTCGTTTTAGGCTTTCTGATCTTCTTCCACGAGCTGGGGCATTTTTGCGTGGCCCGCGTTTTCGGCATGGGAGTGAAAACTTTTTCCCTGGGATTCGGGCCGCGTCTTGTCGGCATAAAACGCGGCAAGACTGAGTATCAGATCGCGGCTGTTCCCTTAGGCGGTTATGTTTCCCTGGTGGGGCAGGACCCCGGCGAAGAGCTGCCCGAAGGTTTTACGTCCAAGGAAGAATTCTCCACCCGCCCCACCTGGCAACGCTTTTTGGTCATTCTGGCCGGACCCGTGTTTAACGCGCTCCTGGCCTGGTTTATTTACTGGGGCATGTTCGTCGCCAACGGGCAAATCATTCTCATGCCCGTGGCCGGCGCAGTACAAACCGGCAGCCCGGCAGCCCAGGCCGGCGTCATGCCCGATGACCGCTTCCTGAGCATTAACGGCGTGGCCATCAACACCTGGGGCGACATTCCCGACCTGGTCCAGACCGGCGGCGGCGCGCCTCTTACTGTGGTCCTTGAACGGCAGGCCAAAGAAATCACGCTGACTATCAAACCTCTGCAGCAGCCGGGCAAAAGCATCTTCGGCGAAGACATCACCCGCTGGGTCATCGGCGTGGAATACTCCGGCGCTTACGAGCAAATTCCTTTAGGCTTTTTTGCTTCAGCCTCGACCGGGTTTGTCGAGTGCGCCAATACGACCAAGCTCATTGTTCAAAGTCTGGTCAAGCTCGCCCAGGGAGCTGTGCCTCTCGATTCGGTGGGCGGCCCCATTTCCATTGTCAAACTGGTCAGCGACCAAGCCGCGCACGGCTTAAGCCGCGTGCTCATGCTTGCCGCATTCATAAGCGTAAACCTGTTCCTGCTGAACCTTCTGCCCATACCCGTACTCGACGGCGGGCATATTCTGTTTTTGTGCCTGGAAATGGTCAGCGGCCGCAAAGTGCCTGAACGCGTTCAGGAAATAACCACCTCCGCAGGCTTTTTCCTTTTGCTCCTGCTCATGGGTCTGGTCATTTTTAACGATATCATCCGCCTGGCCACAGGCGCGGAGTTTTAAAGGGGACGTCGGGGAAGGGGAACC
>CBDTYX010000171.1:0-4753 GCA_965364745.1 uncultured Desulfovibrionaceae bacterium
ACGATACCCAGCGCCAGCTTATGGACAAAACCCTGCTGTCCCACAACAGCCTCCTGCATGCCGCAAGCGAGGCCACCCAGCACCTTTTGACCAATACAGGCAATTTTGACAAAAGCATGAAGCTTGTGCTGGCCACTCTGGGACAGGCTGTGGACGCCGACCGCGTCTATGTATGGCAAGTTCGCCCCGGGCCGGACCCGAAAAACCCGGAACCCTATTTATACAGCCTGTACAGATGGTTTTTGGACGCCGTGCTGCCGCCGGAAATGCCCCCTTACACCGGGTGCCCGTTGTCGGAAATCACGCCCGCCACCTTGGAAAATTTCCGCGCCGGCAAATGCCTGAACAAACGGGTTAAAGACCTGCCTTTTTCCATTCAGCAAAAACTCGCGCCCCAGGGCATTATGTCCCTGCTTGTGGCGCCTGTTTTGCTGCAAGGCGAGCTATGGGGCTTTATCAGCTTTGACAACTGCCACTCGGAAGACGTGTTCAGCGAGTCTGAAGAAAATATTCTGCGCGCGGCCGGGGCGGTTATCGGCGCGGCTGTGCACGACCGCCACATTAATGCGGCCCTGCGCGAGTCCGAAGACCGCTTCCGCATGGTGGCCGAGGCCACAGGCGAGATTATCTGGTCCATGGGCACCGACGGCCGCATTGATTACGTGTCGGATCGGGTAACTCCGGTGCTCGGTTATGAACCCGATGAGCTCATCGGCCAAGACATCAGCGTGCTGCATACGCCCCCGGCCCTGCCCATGCCTGAAGCCACGCCGCAGCGCCCTGTCATTGTGCGGGAAAAGGAATCGTTTTGCAAAGACGGCTCCACCAAGTGGCTGCGCACCTCGTTTAAGTTCCTTTTTGACGACAACGGCAGTATGCGCAAAGTCTTCGCCACCAGCCTGGACATCACGGAAATGCGCGCGGCTGTGGAAGAAATTCACCTGGGCAAGGAAGCCCTGGAAAGCGCCAACCTGCAACTCGCCGCGGCCGCCGAGGAAGCCCGCAAGGCCAGCCTTGCCAAAGATGAATTTGTGGCCAACATGAGCCATGAAATCCGCACGCCTTTAAACGCAATTATCGGCATTACCGAGCTGATGCTGCGCGAGGACCTGCCCTCCCGGCAGCGCGAGTTTATGGAAAAAATCAAATTCGCCGGCCGGTCCCTCTTGCGCATCGTCAACGATGTGCTCGACTTCGGCGCCGTTGAAGCCGGGAAGCTGGAAATTGACCCCGCCCCCTTTAATCTGAATGAAGTGATCAGCGGAACCATGGGCCTTTTTGCCCACCAGGCCGAAGAAAAGGGCCTGACCCTAACCTCCGAAATAGCGCCGGATCTTGAAGACTATTACCTGGGCGACGCCGCGCGCCTTGAGCAAGTGCTCATAAATCTGACCAGCAACGCCATAAAATTTACGTTCGCAGGCGGCGTAGCCATTACGGTTGAGCGGGAAAATCCCACAGAAGAACTCAACAGCCTGCATTTTTCAGTTAACGACACCGGCATAGGCTTTGAGCCCAAAGAACAGAAAAGTTTGTTCGCAGCTTTCAACCAGGCCGACGCCTCCGCCACCCGGCCTTACGGCGGCCTGGGTCTGGGCCTGGCTTTATGCAAAAAAATTGTCGAATTAATGGGCGGTAGAATCTGGTGCGAATCTGAGCCGGGAAAAGGTTCAACCTTCCATTTTACCACCCGCCTCCTCCCCGCCGGACAGGAAAATCCGCACGGCAAAACGCCGCAAAGCTACGCCGGCCTGCGAATTTTGCTGGCCTCGCCCGATGCGGAAGAGCTGCTTGAATTGCGCGGCCTGCTGCGCTCTTTAGGCTGCGCGCGCATTGACGAGGCCGATACGGCCGATGAAGCCCTGCGCAAAATGTGCCCCAACTATCCCGCCGGTCCGGTCAAATGCGACTATGACCTGCTTATAATCGGCGCCGCCCTTTCCGATGTGCAAAAAATCGAACATATGCGCCTTAAGTGCGGTCGTGATTCCGGACGTTTGGGCAGGGACGTTTGCGACCTGGAAGTGCTGTGCATTGTTGAGGAATGCGAGCGCGCGGCCTGGACAAACGCCGCGCACAAACCCTTCCGGCAGTTTCTGGTCCGCCCGTTCACCCGCGCCGAACTTACGCAAGCCGTAAGCAATATTTACGGGCATGAGCTTACCCCCGGCGGCCGGGCGGGCGAACTCTGCGCAGAGCAGGCCCTGATGGCCGACTTTGCCGGCAGCCGCATTCTGGTGGTGGAGGACAACGAAATCAACCAACTGGTGGCCGAAGAAATGCTTACCCGAGCAGGCCTTAAGGTGACGCTCGCCGGCAACGGCGCGCAGGCCCTGCAGCTTTTGGCCGAGCAGACCTTTGACCTGGTGCTCATGGATATCCAGATGCCGATCATGGACGGCCTGACCGCCACTGCCGAACTGCGCAAAGAACCGAGCTTAGCCGGCTTGCCCGTCATCGCCATGACCGCCCACGCCATGTCCGGCGACGCCCAAAAAAGTCTGGATGCCGGCATGAACGCCCACCTGACCAAACCCATTGATTGCGCGGAACTTTTTCGGACTCTGGCTTTTTGGCTGAACAAAAACGCCAAGGGGGAGGCGGCCTGATTCCAGCAAGGCCCGGCGCCTGGCCAATTGCGGCGCACGCCTTAAAATGCCGCCTTTACCTTGGCTTTCAGCCGCTTAATCCCGCCGCTTGCCCGCCCCGGCCATAACCGGGGCGGACAAGGGCGGGTCCAGGTCTTTGTCGGCTTTTCATCCGCGCGGTTATTTGCTATTTTGCAAAGCATGGCCGCACACAACCCCCAAACCGCAAGACGAGGCTGAGATGCGCTGGACCCTCGCCGGAACGGGCCTCGCCCTCGAGGCTCTCGCCCTGGCGGTTTGCCTTCTGCCGCCGCTGGGGCGGCGCCTGCATAACCGCAGGCGGCGCGCCGCCGTTATGCTCGGCTGGGTCTTGGGCGCGGCGGCTTTAAGCGTTTTCGCCCTACTCGATCACGACATTACCCTGCTGGCCGGGCAGGCTCTCGCCTGCGCCCTGTTCTTTTGTCTGGCCCAAAACTGCGGGGGCGGCCATGCCTGACCGCGCCTCCCCCAATCCCGAGGTTTCCCGCCGGCCGAACTGCCCCGCCCGCGATATGAAAAATATCCCCTTATCCAGAACGCTGTTGCGCAGGCGTTTCCGCGCCGGGCTGCTCAGGCTGCTGCGGCCCGACACCCGGCTGCGTCTTGCCAAAACCTGCGCCGGCATCGCCGCCCTGGCTCTCTTTATTTGGCTGTACAACCACCTCGACCTCGTCCGCGTTCTCGACCAGGACTGGCTCGACGCCCACATCCGCAGCCAAGGGGCCTGGGGCTACCCGCTGTTCATCCTCCTGGCCGCCGGGGTCACCTCCGCGGCCGGGCCGCGCCAACTGGTCAGCTTCGCCGGAGGCTATGTTTACGGCGCAGGCGTGGGCCTGCTCTTAAGCCTCGCCGGGGCGCTCATCGGCTGCTCCATCAATTTTTTCGCGGCCCGCCGCTTCGCCGGAAAGCTGCCCCATCCCGGCCTGGACGCGCACTGCAAACGCATCGGCGCCGTGGCCCGCCGCTCGCCCCTGCTCATGACCATTGCCGTGCGCCTTCTGCCCGTGGGCAACAATACCCTGACCAGCCTGACCGCCGGCCTGTGCGACATTCCCGCCGTACCCTTCCTCCTGGGCTCGGCCATCGGCTATTTGCCCATGACCGCCGTGTTCGCCACCCTGGGCAGCGGCCTGCACATGGACAGCGGCCTCAACGTGGCCTTAAGCATCGGCCTGTTCGCCGCCTGCCTGACCCTGGGCCTGTATCTGGTCATGAAGCTGAAACTGAAAGTGTAAGCGGAAGGCGCGAGCGCGCGGCGAATCGAAGGCAGCCGGGTGAGCGGGAACCGCTAGGGGATAATCCCCTAGCGGTTCCCGTTTCCCCGGCGCGCTGCCACGCTTCAGTGCCCGATTTGACCGCGCCCTTGTCTGTTGCTTGCGGATGTTATACACTAGCGTATTGCGGAGCGAAAAACGCGGCGAGATGCCGCTGTTTACGCCGCAAATATACTGGAGACCTGTTAAGTATGCCTATCTGCAGTGTTGAAGAAGCCGTTGCCGACATCAAGGCCGGGCGCATGATCATCCTGGTGGACGACGAGGACCGCGAGAACGAAGGCGATTTAACCATTGCCGCGGAATTTGTCGCCCCGGAGATCATCAATTTCATGGTCACCCACGCGCGGGGACTGGTGTGCCTCAGCCTTGGGCCGGAGCTGGCTGAAAAACTGGAACTTAACCCCATGAGCCGTGACAACAAGTCGCGCTTCGGCACCAATTTCACCGTATCCATTGAAGCCCGCTGCGGGGTGAGCACCGGCATTTCGGCCAAGGACCGGGCCACCACCATTCTGGCCGCTGTGGCCGACAACGCCGTCCCTTCCGACCTTGTCACTCCCGGCCATATTTTTCCCATCAAGGCCCAGGCCGGCGGGGTGCTGGCCCGGGCCGGGCAAACCGAAGGCAGCGTCGACCTGGCCCGCTTGGCCGGGCTTAAGCCCGCCGGGGTCATTTGCGAAATTATGCGTGAAGACGGCGAAATGGCGAGGCTCCCTGAACTGATCGAGTTCGCCGGGACCCATAACCTGAAAATCGCCACCATTCGCGATATTATCCGCTACCGGCTGGAGCGCGGCGAAACCTCGGTGCGCCGGGCGGCCGAGGCGAAACTCCCCACCCCTTACGGCG
>CBDTYX010000172.1:0-4736 GCA_965364745.1 uncultured Desulfovibrionaceae bacterium
CGGGCTTGGGGTTGACCGGATCGTGGGGCATGAGCGTGGAGACTTCCTGAATGCTCATGCGCTCTTTAATGGCCCGCTCCATACGCACGAGACCGATGCGGTACTGGTTTTCCACGAGCTCGCCGACGGGCCGCACGCGGCGGTTGCCGAGGTGGTCGATGTCGTCGGCCGGGCCGTGGGAGTCTTTCAGGCGGGCCAGCACTTTAATGGCCTGCAGAATGTCCTCGTCGGTGAGGGTGCGGGCGTCCAGCGGCTCGGAGAGCTCCAGGCGCTGGTTGAGCTTGTAGCGGCCCACCGGAGAGAGATCGTAATAATCGGTGCTGCGGAACAGGTTGTTGAAGAACGTGGCCGCAATTTCCGGCGTGGGCGGGGAAGAGGGCCTGAGGCGCCGGTAAATTTCCACCTGGGCGGTTTCCAGGTCCGGAATTTTGTCCATGACCAGGGTGTCGCGGATGGAGGCCGAGGTTTCCTGGCCTCTGGTGTGCAGCACGGTCAGGCGCTTGATTTTGTGTTCCTGGAACAGGCCGAACAGATCGGGCGTGATTTCGTCCGTGGCCTGGGCCAGCACTTCGCCGCTTTCGCCGGAAACCACGTCTTCAGCAAGATACAGGCCCACAGCCGTATCCGGGGCCACTTCAATGGGCTTGCCGATCTCGCAGATCTGCTTCCAGGCGCGCTTGGTGATCATCTTGCCGGCCTTGACGATGACGGAGCCGTCTTCGGCCAGGATGTCGGCGTAGGCGTTGTCCTTGCGGTAGAGCTCCTTGTTGGGCTCCCAGAACAGGCGCAGGCCGTCGAGCACGTAGTGTTCCTGCTTGTAGAAATACTCGAGGATCTGCTGGGAATTGAGCCCCATGGCCTTCAGAAGGATGGTGGCCGGCATTTTGCGGCGGCGGTCGATGCGCACGTACAAAATGTCTTTGTGGTCAAAGTCGAAATCAAGCCAGCTGCCGCGCATGGGAATGATGCGGCAGGAATAGAGCACTTTGCGGCTGGAATGGGTCTTGCCCGAGTCGTGCTCGTAGATGATGCCCGGCGAGCGCTGCAACTGGTTGACGATGACCCGTTCGGTGCCGTTGATGATGAAGGTGCCTTTTTCGGTCATCAGCGGCAGGGTGCCGAAGTAGATGTCCTGCTCTTTAACGTGCTCTACCGTGCGGTTGCCCGTGCTTTCGTCCACGTCGAAGACAATGAGCTGCACCTTGATGCGCAGGGGGGCCTCATAAGTCAGGCCTTTGCCGATGCACTCGGCCTGGTCGTACTTGGGCTCGCCTATTTCGTAGCCCACATATTGCAGGCTGGCGGTGCGGTTGAAGTCTTCAATGGGGAAAACGGAACGAAATACACCTTCCAGGCCCTCGTCAAGAGCGCGTTTGTCCGCGGGAACGCCTTCCTGCAGAAAGCGTTTATAGGAATCCACCTGAAGATTTAAAAGGTGCGGGATGGGTAGAGATACTCCAATCTTGCCAAACTGTTTGATAAGCCGGCCCATGGCATCTCCTTAAAGAAAGACGTTTTTGCTCACAACCGGGCGGTTTTTGGCCGGGAACGCTTCCCTGGCGCGGTAACCGCAAGCCTTAAGCCGTGAGGCGGTAAATAAAAAGAACTCTGGCGCGGGCGTGATTTCGGGTGGAAAAACAACAAAGTCCCAGGCAAAGGACACTATAAATCCAGGAAAAGCAGCGGTCCACTTTTCCCGGCAAATCCTTTTCCCCCAGGGCTTAAAACCTCCACCGGCCATCACTCGCCGGAGTTAACATGCTATCGGCCAAGAGAAAATTCATAGGGCAAGATTTAAAAAAAGGCAAGCTAAAATAATTTTTTTTCAGATTATTTTTTGTGCGCACTGCGGCGCGTAAAACGGCCTCATGAAGAGCGCGGCGGGCAGAGCGCCGCGGACAGAGCGCCGCGACCCGGACCTGTCGGCAGGTCAAGATGCCGCATAAGGCCGGGGCTGCCGGCCGCAAATCGCAGCCCGCCGGGGGGTGAGGATGGGCCTTGTGCTGCGTTCGCCGCAAGGGCCGGGACCAGGGGCTGCGATTACGAAAAAGCCTGAAGCGTTAAAACTCCCACTTCACCTGCAAAGTGCCGGTTACGCCTTCGCGTACGCCCACATAGCCCTGCACGGCGAGGTCAAGGGCAAAGCCGCTGTCGGGCGCGGGCTTGAAGGTGACGCCCAGCTCGCCCACGCCGGTGCCGCCTTTAAGGTCCGGCTCGTCATGGCGAGTCCGTAAATGTCCGCTCCGGCCTTGCCGTCGAATTCATGGTCGTAGTAAGCGCCGATGTACGGAGTGAACATGTCGTTCACCGTGCAGGACAGACGCGCCCCGCTGCGCCAGCGCTGGGAGTTCGCGCTGTCGAATTCGATGCTCTCGTCGGCCGCGGTCACGCTGTCGCTGTCCTGCTGGGTCCAGATGTATTTGCTGGACAGGTCCAGGTCGACTTTGTCCGTGATGTTCCAGATGTAGCCGATGCCGCCGTGCGCGCCGCGGCCGGGCTGCTGGTCTGCGCGGCGGGAGTATTCTTTGCCGCATATCGTTGGCGGAAACGCAAGGTTGCGGACAATCGCATTCCGCCGGAAGCTGCTGCGCCGTCAGCTCAGGAAGGGGAGGAAGACTCGGGCGGTTTTTTCACGGCAAGGGAGAAGGAAATTCTCAACCTGCTCAGGGAGGGGCTCAGCAACCGTGAAATTGCTGAGAATTTGGATATCCAGGAAGTGACCGTGCGCTTTCATTTACGCAATCTTTACCAGAAAACGGGTTTCAGCACACGGAGTGAACTGGCCGCGCCGACTCTGAGCGCTTCGGACACGAACAACAGCAAGGTGAAGCCGGAGTGAGAAACAAATGCCCGGCCCGGTCTCTTGAATAATTCGGCGTGTTGCCTTCCCGGTGAAATTTTTTGGGGGCGGGCCCGGAGCCTTTTAGCATTGAGCTTATATATCGGGGAAAAACGCTCCGGCGTTGCATGGCGAAGCTGCGCAACGCCCGCCGGATTGCCGCCCTGGTTAAACAGTCAAGCGGCAATCCCAAAGCGAAAAAACTATAGGCTCAGCCCAGGTACTTTTGCAGCTCGGCGTAAAGTTTGGCCGCGTCCACGGGTTTGCTGACGTGCCCGTCCATGCCCGCGCTAAGCGCCGCTTCCACGTCTTCCCGGAAGGCGTTGGCCGTCATGGCCACAATGGGGATGGTCGCGCCTTTGGTGTGGGCGCATTGGCGAATGGCCCGCGCGGCTTCGTAGCCGTCCATCACCGGCATCTGAATATCCATAATAATCAGGTCGAAGCTGTCCGGATCGGCGTCAAACATTTTGAGGGCTTCCTCGCCGTTGGCCGCTTCACTTATATTCGCTTTTGAGGGTTCAAGAATGGCTTTGGCGATTTCCCGGTTAACTTCAATGTCTTCGACAATCAGAATGCGCTTGCCCGCATAATCCGGCGCGGCGGGGGCGTTGTCCGCGGATGCGCCGGGGCCTTCCACCGCGTCGGCAAGGACCTTGTACAGTGAAGCGGGAAAAACGGGCTTGAGCAAAAACAGATTAATGCCCGTCTGTTTGGCTTCTTCCCACAAGTCGGGCGACTGCTGCGGGCTCATCAACACGATTTCGGGCAGAGGCTCTTCGTCCGCGCGGATGCGTCTCGCCGCCTCAAGGCCGCCCATGCCCGGCAGGTTGTAATCAAGAAGCAGCAGGTTGACGGGGTTGCCGGAGGTTTTGTTTTCGGCCAGCAGGGCCACGGCTTCCCAGTAGCCGCCGGCCGTGCGGCAGCGGATATTTTGGGCGGAGAGCAGCGCGGCAATACCGGACCGGGCGTCTTCATCCCCGTCCACCACCAGGATGTTCAGATCCCGCCTAAGCTGGAGGGGCAGCGGACAAACCGGCGTTTGCGTTGCGTCAACCAGCTTAAGGCGCACATGGAACGAGAATTCGCTGCCCTCATCTTTGGTGCTGGTCACGGAAATTTCGCCGCCCATCATATTTACTATTTTCTTGGTGATGGCGAGCCCTAGGCCCGTTCCCCCAAAGCGCTTGGCAATGCTGCCGTCGGCCTGGCGGAACGACTCGAAAATGTTCCGGATCTGGTCAGGGGCAAGGCCGATGCCTTCATCGCGCACGCTCACGGCCAGGGTCATCTGTGCGTTGTCGCGCTCGGCGCACTTGAAATTGACCTTGATTTTGGTGCCTTCTGCGGAAAATTTCACAGCATTGGACAAAAGGTTGAGCAAGACCTGGGTAAGGCGCATGGAGTCGCCGCTGACCTGCGCGGGAATGTCCGCGTCAAAAAGCACCACAATGTCCTGACTTTTTTCCGCCGCTTTGACGCCCACCACGTTTACGGCGCTTTGCACCACCTGGGTGAGGTCAAAGTGTTCGTCAAACAGCTCAAGCTTGCCGGATTCAATTTTGGAAATATCCAGGATGTTGTTGATGATATCCAGAAGGTGGCGCGATGAGTCTTCCGCTTTGACGAGGCAGTCTTTGATTCGGTCCTGGTTTGAGGAGTCTTTGGCGATTTTGATCATGCCCAGCACCGCGTTCAGCGGGGTGCGGATTTCGTGGCTCATGCTCGACAAAAAGCGGCTTTTGGCCTGGCTGGCCGCATCGGCCAGCTCAACGGCCTCACGCAGGTCCGCACTCATCTTTACGCTTTGCGAAACATCCATGGACATGCCGATGGTTTTCAGCGGCTTGCCCTGCTGGTCGTAAATGGTCTTGGCGTAATTGCTTACATAGCGCTC
>CBDTYX010000173.1:0-4736 GCA_965364745.1 uncultured Desulfovibrionaceae bacterium
GGCTCAGCTCCTTGGGGCTCCCCTCTCCCGGCGCGCTCTGGAAAGATCTACGCCCCACAGCATTTTTTATATTTTTTGCCGCTGCCGCAGGGGCAAGGGTCATTGCGGCCCACGCGAGGCTCTTCGCGGCGTTTGGGCGCGACTTTGGGTCTCGCCTGGGCATCGCCGCCCGAGTAAGCCAGATCGCCGGTAGGCTGCTCTTTATGCTTGAATTCCTGGCGTGGCGCCGAAGGTTGAGACTGCTCGGCCGTATCGGCGTGGTCAGCCTGCTGCGCAGCGGCTTTGCGCATGACCAGGCGGGTGAGCATGCGGAAGGTGTCTTCGCGTATGTTGTAGAGCATGGTCTGGAACATGTTGAAGCCTTCACGCTTGTATTCCTGCTTGGGGTCGCGTTGGCCGTAACCGCGCAGGCCGATGCCGTCGCGCAAATGGTCCATATCCACCAAGTGTTCTTTCCAGCAGCGGTCCAACTCTTCCAAGATAAAGTAGCGCAGAACATCGGGGTAAATTTCACCGGCGTCCAGTTTCAGCGCGGCCAGAATATTGCGCACGCCGTTGTCCACGTCGGCGCGGGTGGGCAGGCCCTTGGCCGCATCCCAGAATCGGTGCAGACAGAACACGTCTTCCAGTTCGGCCAGAACCACTTCCTTTTCCTCGTTGCTGACTTTATCCTTCTGGGCTTCCAGGGGCGCGAAAATGTCGTCCAGAATCTCTTCCAGATACATATCGACAAATTCCTGGCTGTCGGCGTCCATGGCTTCGCGGCGCAGGGCGTAGATAACCTCGCGCTGCTGGTTCATGACGTTGTCGTAATCAAGCAGGGTTTTACGGATTTCAAAGTTGTGGGCTTCCACGCGCTTCTGGGCGTGTTCAATGGCCCGGGAAACCAGCTTGTCCTCAATGGGCTGGCCTTCTTCCATGCCCAGTTTTTGCAGAATGCCGGCAAAGCGTTCCGAACCGAACAGGCGCAGCAGGTCGTCTTCCAGGGAAAGATAGAAGCGGGATGAGCCGGGGTCGCCCTGACGGCCGGAGCGGCCGCGCAACTGGTTGTCGATGCGGCGGCTTTCGTGGCGCTCGGTGCCGAGGATGTGCAGGCCGCCGAGCTCGAGTACTTCAGCGTTCAGCTTGATGTCCGTGCCGCGGCCGGCCATGTTGGTGGCAATGGTTACTTTGCCGCGCTGGCCGGCTTCGGCCACAATGGCGGCTTCCTGCTCGTGCTGCTTGGCGTTGAGCACGTTGTGCGGGATGTTTTGTTTTTTGAGCATCTCGGACAAGAGTTCCGAGTTTTCAATGGAAATGGTGCCCACCAGCACAGGTTGGCCTTTGCGGTGAAGTTCCTTGATTTCCTCGGCAATGGCGTGAAATTTTTCTTTTTTGGTGCGGTAGATGAAGTCCGGGTAATCTTTGCGGACCATGAGCATGTGGGTGGGGATGCTGAACACGTCCAGATTGTAAATCTGCTTGAATTCAACGGCTTCGGTGTCGGCCGTGCCGGTCATGCCCGCCAGTTTGTCGTACATGCGAAAGTAGTTTTGGAAGGTAATGGACGCCAGGGTCTGGTTCTCCGATTCGATTTTGACATGCTCCTTGGCTTCCAGAGCCTGGTGCAGGCCGTCGGAAAAGCGGCGTCCGGGCATGGCGCGACCGGTAAATTCATCGACAATGACCACCTGGCCTTCATTGACCAGGTAGTCCACATCACGCTTGAACAGATGGGTGGCCTTGAGCGCCTGGAGAATGTGGTGCTGGTAGCTGATGTTGCCGGGATCATAAAGGTTTTCCAGGTGCAGGATTTCTTCGGCTCTGGCCACTCCTTCGTCGGTGAGGGCCACGGTGCGGGCCTTTTCGTCCATGGTGAAGTGGGTGTCAAGCTTAAGGGCCGGCATAATGGCGTTGACGCGGGCGTAAAGGTCGGTGGATTTTTCCCCGGCTCCGGAAATGATCAGCGGGGTACGGGCTTCGTCGATGAGAATGGAGTCCACTTCGTCCACAATGGCGTAGAAGTGCTCGCGCTGCACCAAATGGTGCTTGTAAAACTTCATGTTGTCGCGCAAGAAGTCAAAGCCGAATTCATTGTTGGTGCCGTAGGTGATGTCCGCGTTGTAGGAGGCCTGGCGCTGTTCATCGGTGAGGCCGTGCACAATGATGCCCACGGAAAGGCCCAGGAAGTTGTACACCGCGCCCATCCACTCGGCGTCGCGGCGGGCCAGGTAATCGTTGACCGTGACCACATGCACGCCTTTGCCGGCCAGGGCGTTGAGCACCACGGCCAGAGTGGCCACCAGGGTTTTGCCTTCCCCGGTTTTCATTTCCGAAATGGCCCCTTTATGCAGCACAATGCCGCCCACCAATTGAACGTCGAAGTGACGCATGCCCAAGGCGCGCACCGAAGCCTCGCGCACCAGAGCGAAAGTTTCCGGCAAAAGAGCGTCCAGAGATTCGCCGTCCGCATAGCGCTTTTTCAACTCGTCAATTTTAAGGGGAAACTGCATGTCGCTGAGAGCCTGCATTTGAGGTTCCAGCTTATTGATGGCCGCCACTGTGGGGCGGAGGGATTTCAAGAAACGGTCGTTTTTAGACCCGAAAATTTTTTTAAATATCAATTGGAACATTATGGCTCCATAATTTTACAAGTTGCTCCAAATATTTGTCGGATATTTGGAAAATATCGCTTATTCACGCCCGGCCCGGCGGCGGGAAACCATCTTTAAAATCGGATCGAAATGGTTTTCCGGGATTATAAAAAGCAGTTTGTATTTAAAGCATATCAGAGAACATGGCAAATGTTTACCTAAAAGAGGCCGAGGCGGCGTTTTTGCTTGTATGATTAGTAAAACGCGGCTTTATGCCGCGCTTATTAAATGGAAAATATCCTCTTGCAGCCTGGCCGCAAAATGCCCATCTTTTTAAAAGCTCCGGTTTAGGGCCGCCGCCAGCCGCGTGGCGGCATTGGTGCGGCCAGCTTCCTTATAGCGGCGGCAAACATATAATATTTACCGCCTGTCCATTGTGAATGTATAGATATTGCGTGAAGTTAAGATTGCTTTCAAACAAATGCAATGCGGTTCAGTCAACACAGAAGCGCCGCCGCGGCGGGAGCAGAGCATGGACAGACGCTGCAGGCAAATTCTGGATATTTTACTGAAAGAAACCGAGCCCATTCCGGCGCGGAAGTTTAAGGACGCTTTTCAAGTGACCGGCCGCGCAGTGCGCTACGACCTGCAAAGGCTTGACGGATATTTGATTGAGTACGGCCTGCCGCCTCTGTCCCGCAACTCATCAGGCATAAGGCTGCAAACCGATACCGCGCAAAATGAACGCCTCTTAAGTTTGATCGCCGACAGTGGCCAAGGCGCCTGTTTTTTTGACCATCGCCGACGGGCCGGACTTATAGAATTGGATTTGCTGCTGGCGCGCGATTTTGTACGTATCAGCGATTTGTGCGCCAAATATGTGGTCAGCCGATCCACAGTGGTCAGCGATTTAGCCGCACTACGGCGCGGCCGCGACGATGGCGTGATCATACGGGGCTATCCGCGCAAAGGCTTTAAAATTGAAGGCGATGAACGGGATATCCGGCGAGGGATCGTAACTTGTCTGCTGGCCCTGATTCCACAAGATGAAGCTGTTGACTGCCTGTGGCCGGCTGCAGACGGCCGGTTGCAAAGTCGCTGTTTGGAAGAAACCGCCCGGCATAGTCTGTTTACGCTTGAAGATATGAAAACCTGCGCGGGCATCGCGGCCAGGATGGAAAAGGAACTTAGCGCCATCTGGAGCGACCATTCCATGCTCAGGGTTTGCTGTGCTTTGCTGGTGTGCCTGCTGCGCGGCAGGCAGGGAGCGGTTCTGGGCGCCAGTCTTGCCCAGGAAATCGCCCGGACCCGCGACTATGCCATTGTTCAGGAGGTAATGCAGGACAGCTGTCGTGAACTGGAGGGAGGCTCCGCGCCGGAAGATATGGAGTTTGTGGCTTTGTATGCTTTGGGTGCGGAAACGCACAACATCAGTTATTTTAGAAAAGAGAATCATATTCAACTGGAGCTTTGCGCCGCCCGCATTCTGAAGACGCTGGAGCGCGAACCGGGAATGCCTTATGTTGAGCTTTCCCATGAGTTGCAGGACAATTTAAGCGAATTTTTAAGCCACTCTTTTTATCGCATCAAATATGGGCTGTCTCCCGCGCCCTCAAGCGGGAGGCTTACGGGCCTGCGCGGCACAGTCAAAGCTCTGCCTGGAGCCTTGGCCGAATTTGCCGAATTTGTAGGCAAACCCATTCCCCGCGCGGAAATGGAAGCTCTGGCGGCTCTGCTTTATGAAGCCCGCGCCCTTGAGAGCGACGACCGTTTCGCGACTTTTAAAGCCGTGGTCATTGTAGGTGAAAAAGGCGCGGATCGAGCGCTGTATCTGGCCGCCCTGCGCGCCAATTTTCCGCAAATCGACGTCACGGCGGTGCTTGTTCGGCATGAGGTTCCTTATTACCAGCTAACCAGAGGCAATCTCGATTTTATCATTGCCACGGCTCCGCTTAAGCGGGGCGGCGTGCCGGAATTTGTAATTGCGGATATGGATTCAGCCCGGGAAACCGCTGAACTTCGAAAGCATCTCGCCTCCGCCCGGCCGCGGTGGCGCGGCGGCGCGCGGGATACCCGCGCCTTGCTCCGTAATGTGCTTAAAGCCGCGGGGTCGGTATGCGAGCGCGAGGTTTATGATCGCTTTGTCGCGGCCCTGTCGGAGCG
>CBDTYX010000174.1:0-4653 GCA_965364745.1 uncultured Desulfovibrionaceae bacterium
GTATTCACGGCGGGCGCCTTCCACGCGCTCAACCAGGGAGTCTTCGACAATAACCCCGGCGAGACGCGCGTGCACGGCCCGGAAGACGATGTCTTTAACCGTGAGCTGGGCCGTGGCCGGAATGGCGATGGCCCCGATGCGGTGCAGGGCGAGCATGGATACCCAAAACTCCACGCGGCGGTAGAGAATGAGCATGATGCGGTCGCCCTTTTTCACGCCCTGGGCCGCAAGGGCCGTGGCCAGGCGGCAGGACTGCTCGGTGAACCAGGCAAAGGTGTATTCCTGCACCTCGCCCGTGGGCGATACGTGGATCATGGCCCGGCGCTGCGGCTCCTCGGCCGCGATGCGGTCAATGACGTCAAAGCTGTAGTTGAAATCTTGCGGCGCTTCCACGCGGTACTCGGCGCGGAAGGTGTCGTAGTCGGGGTATTGCTGTTTAATGAGCATGGTTTTAGTCAATCCTGGCTAAATCGGCTGTGCGTTTCCGGCCCTAAATATATCAGGCTCAAGATCTGCCGGGCCGCGAAAAGGGGCGGGGCGGCAAAACATAACCTTTCGGCGCGGGGGCGGCGCTTTGGCCTGCAAGGGGCCGAGCGCGAAAATCAACGCCGATATACTTGTGTCTGGGCCGGGCGCGGCATGGGGTGGTCCGCAGCCAGGTTGACCTGCCGCCCGCGGGTGTGGTGACCCCGGCGCGGCTTTCTTCCGGAAAGCCGAGGCTTTCCGGAAGAAAAATACTCCTAGCCGTTTAAGGGGATTTTGTCCAGTACGACGAAGAGGAGCGAGATGTCTGCGCTTATGGCGCTTCCCTTTCAGCCTCTACCGGCACGGCCTTTAAGTCGGCCGTTCAGGCTTGAGAACCGCGCCGTCCCCGTGCATTTTGTTGATTATCCCCGCCTCCTTTTATTTCGTCACTCCGGATTCGCAGAAATCCGGGGTAAAAGCCGGGCTGCGGCTGCTTTGGAGCATGAAGACTCGAAGCGTCAAGTTTGATTCGTTCGGCTGCCTTAGAATTTCGCCCGGGCGGCTTCAGTTTTTTAAAGCCTTATTCAGACTTTATGCTGCCTTTGGGGGGAACGAAATTGCGCGGCTGTGCCTTCGTTTTCCGTTTTAACCCCGGGACCCCGCTTTCGCAGTAATGACGAAATAGAAAAATGCGGTAATGGTTAGCGCGAGAGCGGAGAGTGAGAGGGAACGGAAAGAAGTTGCGCGGGCGTCCCGAACGCAAAAAAACGGGAGCGGCCGCCCCCCGCGGGCCGCTCTCGTTATATGGCGTGGGAGCTTGACCTGTATCTCTTGTCTTAAACCGTAATGTTCAGCTTGGGCGCGGCCCGGCGCCCTGTTTCCGCCGCCGGAGCCGCACCGCCGTCAACAACGGCCGTCGGGTTCAGATTCACGGCCGGGGCGGCCTGCGCGGCTTGCGCGGTTGGAATATCGGCGGCGGCTTCGCTTGCGCTCGTGTCGCCGGGCAGCCCAATGGGGTTGCCGTCGGCGTCTTTGGGCGCCATGGCCGCGGCGGCTGCGCGCTCAATTTCTTCTTTCAGTTCATCGGCGTTCTTTTCCGAGGCCCGCTGCACATCTTCCTGCTTCTTGAGGGCGCCCTTGGTTTTAACTTCATTGACGGCATCGCGCATTTCTTCGCTCATGTAGTCCATGACGTTGACTTCCGCAGCCAGGGCGTCCAGGGCTTGCTGCGCGCTCATGCGTTTGGAGGCGAGCAGCTCTTCGGCGTAATCCTTGGGCGCGGTGGTTTCCGCGAGCAAGGAGCGGGCCGCTTCCAGCGACTCGGCGGACAGGCTGGCCGTGTCTTTGCTTGGCGCAACGGCGCCAGCCAGATCCTCCGGATCGGGATTTAAAATTTTTTCCAGAGGATCTTTTTTGAGCTGTTTGCGCAGAATTTCTTCAATGTCCAGCCCGTTTAAAAGGGCATTGGCAGTGCTGTCAATCATCAGCTTGTCCTCCGATTTTTATGCTTGGCGCGTATGCTTTTTCTTTTATCTATCCTCCTTATCGGCGTGGCGAGCATATCCTTAAGGGGCGGAATAACTTTATTTTTTATTTAATACAGCGCCCCGGGGCGACGGAAAAAGCGGCGCTGGGGGGGCGAGGGAGAACTTCCCGCCAGGGCAACGGGTAAAGGAGGGGAATAAAGAGGCGGCGCAGGTCGCGATTTATACTTACAGAGAAAGCTAATATTTTTCTTTATTTCCTGTATGCAGTAGCTTTAAAGATAATGTGTTGTGCTTATATTGCGAATATAAAACAATGCTTGCATAGAGATTGTAATCGGTAAAAGTTAAAGCAATTTTTTGGTTTAGGAATAAATAAAACAGCGAAATATACATGTCGATTATTTAATATTTATTTATTATCAAATAATTGTTATAATTAACTAGTTCGCTTGGCAATTTTATAAGAGCAGTGCAATATAGTTATTGATTTTTTTATTTTAAATTTGATATAGAATTACACTTGTACTGTTCAAGAGAGTGGAGTGGGAGGAAATTTATGCGAACTATTCATATGGCAGACATGGGGGAACCGGCGCACACCATTGCGCGGGACGGAGGGAAATGCACAGTGCACTTTAACTGCCCCGGCGCGAAAATGGTGGTGGTCAGCGCTGAAGCGCTGGCCAGGCTGGAAAAAGAAGACCTGTACGAGCTGTGTTTTGCCGAGCTTAAGCGCAGCCTGGAGGCTTGCGGGCTTGCCCCGGCGCAATATGGCGAGCCAGGAGCTTTTTGCGTGCGCTGGAAGGAGGAGTGACTTAGGCCGCATTCAGACCAGCCTGAATGCGGCCCGGTTAAAAAAGGTCGGCGCCTGCCGGAAAAGGCGGCTGTCGCGGCTTACGGCGTCAGTTGCGCCTTGGGCGCGGAAAAAGTTACGCGCACATAATTGGGGATGCTCAGTTCCACCTGGCCCATGAGCAGGGCGTCGGGGGCCGCATCGGCCCAGTCTTGCCAGCCGCCGCGTCCGCCTATTTGGGCAGGTTTGGAGGCGGTGTCGAAATAAGTGTACATAATCCGGGCATCGTCGATGGCTGTTTTTTCAAAGCCGCTCAAAGCCGCTTCCAGTTCCTGGGGAGATTTGCCCCGAGCTTCGCCCAAAATATCAAAAGTTTCGTCCCGGCCGTTGGTCAGGGCCACCAGGGTATAGCCGCGCTGGTCCATGGTTTTCAGCGTCCGGCTGAAGTTTCTTTGAATATCTTCAGAATAAAGCACCACGCGGGTCAGCTTGCCGTCGGTGAAAAAGAACAGCCGGTTCCACTTCAGACCGCCGAAGAGGCCGTCTTCGGAGCAGAGCACCTCATTGGGGTCCATGCCCTCGCACGGCCCCACGCGAGGCACGGAAGCCACCACGCCGCGCGCCATGCCGAAATAATACTTATCATACAAATAAACCGGCTTGATAAGCGGCGACTGCGCCCGCGCCGTTCCGGCCATGATTAAGACCAATGCGGCCGCGCATAAAAAATATTTCAACTTCATCTGTTCCGCACCTGTGCTTAAGAGTTTCTAAAATCTGTCTTTGCAATAGACTCCAGCCTTATGTCGCTTCTTTTCACAGCATGAATCACCCCCGCTTCATACCCCCCTCGCTGCCGCCTGGCAAGGGTTCCCTCGCCTCACGCAAAAGTTTATAATCAAACCCATGTCGGTATTATGGAACTTATGGCGCGGCTGCCGTAAAAAGAGCGAAGGCTGCGCCAACTGCTACGTGCACCGCGATGCGGAACGATTCGGGTTTGACCCCAACCTGGTCAAGAAAAATCTGGCCTTTGACCTGCCCGTGCGCAAAAATCGGCGCGGCGAATACAAAATACCGCCCGGCGAAACCTTCTACACCTGCTTCACCTCCGATTTTCTCACTGCAGAGGCCGACGTCTGGCGGCCGCAGGCCTGGGACATGATCCGCGAGCGCGTCGACTGCGCCTTTCTTTTTCTGACCAAACGCATTGAGCGCCTGGAAGTCTGCCTGCCCCCGGACTGGGGCAGCGGCTGGGATAACGTCATGGTTTGCTGCACCTGTGAAAATCAGCGCCGCGCCGACGAGCGCCTGCCCATCTTTCTGGCCGCGCCGCTCAAGTGGCGGGGCATCACCTGCGAACCCCTGCTCGGGCCCATAGATATGTCCGCCTATCTCGGCCCCCAAATCGACCAGGTTTCCGTGGGCGGCGAATCCGGCAATCTCGCCCGCCCCTGCGATTACGCCTGGGTGCTGGATATCCGGCAACAGTGCATAAGCGCCGGCGTGCCTTTTTACTTCCGGCAAACCGGGGCCAAGTTCATCAAAGACGGCCGCCTCTACCGCATCCGCCGTCCCCTGCAGCGCAGCCAGGCCAAAGCCGCCGCTATTGACTGGGAGCCGGGATTTAACGGGGGTGGGAAACCATAAGGGGCTCGTCCCTTTTGGTTTCCCCTCCCCGAACCCCTCCCTTTCCTTAACCCTTATTGGAGGGGTGAAGTCAGGTTCAATACTTAAAGCCTCTGAGTTCCATACCAAGCGCCTTCCGGCATCTACACCGGATTTCTTAAGTTCTTGGGAATGCCGAAGTGATAGAGGGGCGGCAAGATAAGCGCTGAAAGGGGATCGTAAAAATCCAAAGGCAAGAAAATCCCTCGCCTACCCCTAATCAGGGTTCAGGAGGGGAGG
>CBDTYX010000175.1:0-4634 GCA_965364745.1 uncultured Desulfovibrionaceae bacterium
TTTACCCTTGTTTTTAGCCACAAAGGCTTCCACGTCCTGTGAAGCAGCTTCTTTGAACTCTTTGGCCCCAACTCCGGAAACCAGCCCCAGGCACAAGAAAAAGGCGAGCATCAACCCCACATTCACTTTAAACACAGTTCGCATGAAAAAACTCCGTTCCGGCGCGCGTATATTCGAGCATCCCGGATAGAACTCAATTGCAATTTATAAATTAACGCAGATTGCCGATAACTGCAAACACATCTTTGCGGCCGGGAATAATTTTTTCAAACCAATGCCGCTCAATTACCGCTCATGCTTAAAAGATCGCGCACCAAGCGCACGCAATCCACCGCGTCCCCGGAGTAGCCGTCCGCGCCGATAGCCTCGGCAAAAGTCGCATTAACCACAGCTCCTCCCACAATAACCTTTACAGGCAGGTTGCGCTCTTTAACCAGCCTAACCGTATCTTCCATACGCACCATGGTGGTGGTCATCAGCGCCGATAACCCGATAATCGCCGCGCCGTGCGCCTCGGCCGCGGACACAATGGTTTCGGCGGTCTTGTCCTTGCCGATATCCACCACTTCAAAACCGTGATTGCCCAGCATGAGGCTGACGATATTCTTGCCGATATCGTGAATATCACCTTCCACTGTGGCCATAATGACTACAGGGCGCTGTTCTTCGCCTCGGGCGTCTTCCAAAAGCGGACGCAAACGGGAAAACGCGGTTTGCATGGTTTCGGCCGAACGCAATAACTGCGGCAAAAAATATTCCTTGCATTCATATTTGCGGCCTACCTCGGTAATGGCCGGAATCAGGCGATCATTGACCAGGGCGAAGGGCTCCGCGCCTGCGGCCAGGGCCGCGTCCACCAGCGCAAGAATGTCTTCCTTGCGGCCTTTGATTATCGCGTCTTCCAAAACTCCGCGCCCCGCGCCGGAAGCATCAGCGGAAATCGGAACGCCGTCGTTATGGGCGGTTGCGGAGGTATTCCCAAGCGCAGCCGGAGCCCATTTAGCATAGTGGGTGGTAAAATATTCCGCGTGCTGGTCGTATTCCAAAAGCGCATTAAGCGCGGCCAGGGTGTCGCGCATACGCTCATTGCCCGGGTGGGCAATGCAGGACGACAGACCGGCCCCGGCGGCCATGGCCAGGAACCCGGCGTTAAGCAGCTCGCGCGCAGGCAGGCCGAAGGAAATGTTGGACAGGCCTATAGTTGTGGGCAGGTGCAGCTCTTCGGTGCAATAACGAATGGTCTCCAAAGCGGCACGCGCCGCGCCGGACACGGATGACGCGGCCAAAGCCAGCACATCCACAATGATCAGGCGCCGGGGAATGCCCAAACTCTCCGCTTCAGTCAAAAGTTCATTAATGATGCGAATGCGCGCTGCCGCGGTAACCGGCAAATCGCCGCCCCGCAAAGGAAGAAGAATAAACGGCGCGCCGAATTTGCGGCACAGCGGCCCCAAACGCTCCATACGCCCGGCTTCGCCGCTGATGGAGTTAACGAGGCATGATGCCGGATAAGCCGCAAGACCGGCCTCCACTGCGTTCATATTGGATGAATCCAGCGCCAGAGGCACGGAATGGCGGGCAATGAGCCGATCTATCAAATCCGGCAGCATAACGGCTTCATCGACCATGGGTGCCCCGACATTGACATCTAAAATGCGTGCTCCGGCGACAATTTGCTCTTCCGCAAACTTAAAGGCGAGATCGAATTCGCCGGCCTGCAATTCCGCGGTCAACTGCTTTTTGCCGGTAGGGTTAATGCGCTCGCCGATAAATCGAATGGGCGAGCCCTCTCCCAAATGAACCATTTCCGCTCGAGAAGTAAGCACAATTCCGGTTTTTTCCGCCGGCAAAGGCGCGGGCGGCGGCAACGAATGCATGGCCTTGCGCAAGGCCGCGATATGCGCCGGCGTGGTGCCGCAGCAGCCGCCCAGCATGCGCACGCCGTCCGCGGCAAAAGTAATCGTAATTTCAGCAAAAGTTTCGGGGTCCAAGCGAAACACGGTTCTGCCGTTTTCAAGCTCGGGCAGACCCGCATTGGGCTCAGCCAGCACCGGAACGGGGCAACCCGCGGCCAGGCGCCGGGCAATCGCCCGCATCTGGTCAGGGCCGCTGCTGCAGTTGGTGGCGATAAAATCCACCCCCATATTCAACATAGTTTCCCGAAAGGTCTCCGGGCTCGTGCCGGTCAGGGTTTGTTCTCCTTCAAAAGTCATGGACACGCCCAGCGGCAGGTCGCACTCCTCACGCACAGCCACAACCAGAGCGCGCAACTCGCCAAGATCAAAGTGCGTTTCAGCCAAAATAAGATCGACCCCACCCTCAATAAGGCCGCGCGCCTGGGCACGAAAAGCGACCACAAGTTCGGCGAAGCTCAATGGCCCGAGGGGGCGCAAAAAATGTCCGGTCGGTCCCATGCTTCCAGCCGCAAACAGAGGGCGGGCGGTTAGCCCGCCGCTTCGCGCCGCGTCAATGGCGGCTCTGGCTGAAAGCGCCATTTCCCGGTTAAATGCTTCCGCTTCAAGACCGGCCGGCAATTTGAACTGTGTGCCCCCAAAAGTGTTGGTGGTGATCACATCCGCCCCGGCCAGCAAATATTCTTCATGAATGCCGCAAAGCACATCGGGCCGCTCCAGACAAAAAACCTCAGGGCTTACGCCGGCGGGCAGTCCCCGCGCCTGCAGCATGGTGCCCATGCCCCCGTCAAAACAGATATGTCGACCAGAAAGTAAAACTTTTTTTAAATTTGACACCCGGTTACTCCTGTACATGTCAGGAATGATTCCTATTTATTTGGTTTGCCCCTGCGACTTTGCTTTAAGCTAAAGATAAAAAAAGGCAATCCTCATCATGCGCTCAATGTGCCGTACATTACTGCTTTTAACCGGAAATGCAAGCCGCCTGCCGGCAGCCGTCCGCTTAGTCTCCCACGGTCCGTGCCCTAAGCAAGGAAATATACATAAAATCTCTTGTATAGTTTTTTCTTTTATGAAACCTTGCCTTACCCCCCCACCAGCATTGAGTTTAAAGCCAACCCCGGCTTAATCGATGGATAGCTGTATGAAATGATTGATAAGGCGGTATAAACAAGATAAGCTCTTTTTTGTAACCTGTGGAAGCAGCCCGCAGCCACATTTTTGTACAGGAAAATATATGAATATGCGTATATCCGGCAAGCCGACCTCCAAAACCGACAAAAACCAAAAAGTTGCCGTCAAGAAAAAAAACACGGCAGGCAAGACTTTGGAGCAAGAGCTAAGCTCTGCCGCCGAAACTGAAGAAGTGACGGATGACGTCGAGAGCGAAGCTGAAATTGAGATCTTGGATGCGGAAGAAGACGATGATGCGCTTCTTGCTGACGCTGAGCTTGATTTTTCACAAGACGACAACCCTGATATTGAAGAAGAGATCGCTGGAACCGCCGCCCTGGTGCCCGCAGGCAGAGCCCCCAGCCGCGCCGGAGACAGCTTGACCTTGTACTTGCGTGAAATCAGCCGCTTCCCCATGCTTACGCCCGAAGAAGAATATGAATTGGCCCACAAGGTTAAAGAAGGCGACAGCGATGCCGCTTTCCGCCTGGTCTCCTCGCATCTGCGCCTGGTGGTCAAAATCGCCATGGGTTTTCAGCGCCGCTGGATGCAAAATGTTCTTGATCTGATTCAAGAGGGCAATGTAGGGCTCATGCGCGCCACACATAAATTTGACCCGGATAAGGGCATCAAATTTTCATATTACGCCGCTTTCTGGGTACGCGCCTATATTCTCAAATTCATTATGGACAACTGGCGTCTGGTTAAAATCGGCACCACCCAAAGTCAGCGCAAGCTGTTCTACAATTTGAACAAAGAGCGGCAGCGCCTTATCGCACAGGGCTTTGAGCCCGACACGCCGGCCCTGGCCGCCAGACTGAACGTCAATGAGGCCCAGGTTGAAGAAATGTCGCAACGCCTGGAAGGTTTTGACGTTTCGCTGGACGCGCCCTTGAATGAGGAAGCGGGGGGGGCCACGCGACTTGACATGCTGCCTTCCTCCGGGCAGGAAACTGAAGAGGTTCTGGCCGATGAAGAACTTGCCGCTGTTTTGCGCGAGCATCTGCAAAAGCTCACCCGCCATCTTTCGGAAAAAGAACTGGATATTTTGAATAACAGGCTGCTGTCTGATGATCCGGTGACCTTGCGGGAAATTGGAGCAAAATATAATATCACTCGCGAACGGGTCAGGCAGATCGAAACCCGGCTGCTGCAGAAGCTGAAAACGCACCTGACCAGCGAAATTAAAGACTTTTCTGCGGACTGGCTTGATGAATAGCTTTACTCTCAAGCCCGGGATAACCCGTCTGCCCCGGGCTTAAGATATTAAAAGAAAGCGCCAATTTTATATAAATCAATATCAGGCGGGCCCATGAACAAACCTGCGGTTATGATCAGAATTCCGCGTAGGTCGCGATACTATAGTATGCTTAAACATTTGAGCACATTCCTGATTCTGGGCATCATCTTCAGCGCGATGTACGCCGCGGCTTGCCGCCCCCCGGCCGACAGCGGCAAAAACAGCACCGATCTGATCAGGCGTTACGACTGGAACTTATCGGACAAAGCCAAAGTTGATTATTATAACATGGTGCTGGAAGATGCCTC
>CBDTYX010000176.1:0-4630 GCA_965364745.1 uncultured Desulfovibrionaceae bacterium
TTGCCGTTTAACGCGGCGGCCGATGAGCTTAAAAGTGAACTTTCTCCGGAGCCCGCCCCGCCCGAAGAGCCGGGCCTTAACGCCGCGCGAGGTTCAGAGCGCAACCCGTTCTGGCGCGATGCAGTGCTTTCAGGGGCATTCTATTATTTCCAACGCTACCGCGACCGTTATGACGTAAGCGACGAGCATTACCATGTCAACTTAAGCCACGCCTCCCCCCAGGCCGCGGCGGAGTTCTCCTCCGGCTACCTGGGCGGTTTTGTCGGCCTTGACGTGGGCGCGTTCGGGGTGGTGGACCTGTACAACCACGGCGCGCCCGACCACGAAATGAACTTCTTTCCCTGGCGCGACCCCTGGCACCCGGACTGGAGCGCCACAGATGCCGACAACGGGGCCTCGGTCTATAAAGCCAACATCAAGTTTAAAGTCGGCCCGGCCTGGGCGCGGGCGGGGTATTTCCAGCCGTCCGGTCCCGGCGTTTTGGGCGTGAACTGGTCTTTTTTGCCCGGCACCTATCAAGGCGCGGAAATGGGCGCGGACATCGGCAATCTTGCCCTGGCCGGGGCCTGGGCCAATGAATATAAAGCGCCCTGGTTTAAAGACACTTACCGTTTCCGGCAAAACGACGGCGAAACCATGGTCGACTGGGTCTGGTCCCTGGGCGCGCGCTACAGCTTTGAAAAAGCCGGTGTGGAAGCGGCCTACGGCGAATCGCAGGACTACCTGACCAACGCGCATGTCAAACTGCGCTACAACACGGACTGGGACGCGGGCAAACAGAGCCTGTACCTCACCGCCCAGACCTACTTCATGACCGACAGCGCTTCATCCGGGCCCAACGACAACTTTGACGGCCTGGCCCTGCACCAGTTTTTGGCCGCGCACTATAACTACGACGCCTGGCGTTTTCGGCTGGAATTTTTATATACCCGCGCGCCCGCCGACAATCCGGACAACGTGGGCTATTTCGCCTACCGCCTGGTCAGCCGCTACGGCGGAGCCAACGGCGCCTATGAACCCTGGTGGGACAACCGCTCGGACTGGGACCACGATGAGGAAAAGGCCGTGTTTGCCGCTATCGGCCGCGATTTGTCCGACATTATCGCGCCGGGCTGGTATATCGGCACGGGCTACGCCATAGGCTGGGACGGCCAGGCTTACGGCGTGAGCGGACATCTCAAAGAACAGGCCTGGAACGCGGATTTAAGCTACACTTTCCAGGAAGGCCGGCTGCAAGGCGCCATGGTTAAACTGCACTACACCTGGTACGACAACATGACCGATTTCCCCAGCTGGGAGCCCTATAAAAACGCTTTCCAAAGCGAGCACGACATCAAATTCAGCATAGTCATTCCCTTTGAAGTTTCATTTGCGGATGAGAAAGAGTAATTAATATACCAACCAGGTGAAGGTAGTTTTTTATAACATTGTAATTTTTTCATTTTCGGCTTTACTCCATTCTCTCCCACATCTTATTTTTTGATATATTCGATCTAAAAATTCAGACTTAAATTTATTTTTATCTTTAATTTCGCCAAAAGATCGCTCTTGAGCATGCGCTGAAATCGCCTGTTTTTGTCTGATAGTGTCATATGAAAATTTTAAAAAATATAAATCTAAATGCATCTTTTAAAGTTTTATTGTATTGATTTTGGTCAATCTGAATAAAATTATAAAAATCACAAAGTTGTTAAATATTTTTTTTGATATCTTCTAAAGTCTTACACAAACCTGCCGATAAGCGAGTCAGTAAGCCCAGTGCTTATAAAACTTTTAGTCGATAAGACTACAGGGAGGTAATCATGAGATAATAGGGGCCACACCGAATCCGATTCAGCCGGAATATAACTTAGGGGCTGCCGACACTACCACGCAAAATCAAGCCGCAAGCGGCGCCGGCATAGCTGAATACAACGCCGGCGGGGATACTGCTATTTTTTCACCTATGGCTTTGACTATGAGTGCGACCGACTCCTCATCTTTTTCAACCGCGGCGGTTACTACCAAGCTTGGCACGATCGACACGGTCAATTATGATAATAAAACCGGAGTGATCACTTTTAACGGCCAGAAGCTGGACCTTACGGGTATCGGCGATGCAAAGACGGATACTCTGACCTTTCAGAAGGACGGAATGTTCATCAACGTCTACAAAGGGTCAGAGAGCTATCGGCTGAATTACAGCGACGGCAAGCAGGTGAAACAGGCAGACGGCGTCACCTTGGAAACCGCCACCAAGGCCCTGGACAACACCAAATCAGCTCTGTACATCAACGGCTCCGGCGGCGCCGGCAGTGACGTGATTATCAACACCAAGGCCGGCACGGTGGCCGGCGGCGGCGGCAAAGACAAAATCTTCAACTTCGCTGAAGGCGCAACCATACAAAGCGGGAACGGCGACACCTTTATATATAGTGTCGGCCTTGGAAGCGGCGGGAGCATTACTACCGGCGCTGGCGACAACAATATTAAGATCACCAGCGCTATGAGCGGCGGCAACATCACCACCGGCGCGGGCGACAATAATATTACGCTCGTCGGCAACATGACCGGCGGCACTGTCAAATTCGGCGCCGGCAAGAACCAACTTGACGCCACCGGCTATGCTCTTAGCGGCGTGACGATTGAAGATGTCGCGAGCACCAAGTTGAGCTCTGTTACTGCCAAGAGCCTGGCGACCAGCACTGTAAAACTTTTGGGCGAGGAAACGAGCGTTAAGGCAACCACTGTTGATACCGGCAACAACATTACATTTGGTGACGGAGAAAACAGTTTGGTAGCCACTACGGTGAAGGCCGGCACCACCATGAAGGGGGCGGGCTCGTATCAGATCGCGACCATGGACGGCGCGACTATTGATGCCACCGGGTCGACCAATGATGTGGAAATCAAAATTACCGGGTCGGCCAAGGGCGCCACGTTCAAGTTCGGCGGCGGCAGCAACCTGCTCTATGCCGCCGGCAGAACTCTGGATTCAGTAACCATCACCGATGAAACTGACGCGAACACCACCATTGTGGCCGGCAACCTCCTTGGGGCATCCAGCATTGTCCTTAAGGGCGGCGCCGGCGGCAACACCGTTGACATCAGCGGGGCCATCAAAGGCGCTGCTGCCGATAGCCGCATGAATATTGATACCGGCAAAGGTGAAGGCTTTGTGCGGGCGGGCTCCATTGCGAACGCCGATGTCAAGATGGATGCGGGCGGCACCGATGACACCAATGTGCAGACCTTTGTGGTTAAGGGCAATGTGGCCAGCACCAATTTGACTACCGGCAAAGCCGATGACGTCGTATCCATCGGCGGCACGGTGACGGGCGACAGCACGTTCACTTTGGCCGAGGGCGACGACGCGGTCAGCATCGGCGGAGCGGTCAACGGCGCTACGTTTAAGCTTGGCGATGGAGAAAATACCTTCACGGCACAAAACTCCAAAGGCGTGGGCCAGACCCTGACCAACGTGAGCATTTCTTCCACGGGCACCGCGGATACCGACTCCACCACCATTACCGCCGGCGCGTATAAAGTGACTGACGCCGCCAAAGGGAAAATCGACCTGCAGGGCAAAGGATCCAACGATATAATCCTGAATTCCATTGCCGGAACCACCGCCGCCAAAGCGACTGTTACCATTGGCGCCGCTGATAGCGATAAAGCCCAGAGCCTGACCGTCAAGGGCGCGGTGAGCAACGCCGGCGTGACTACCGGCAAAGGCGACGACACAATTCTGATCAACGGTGGGGTGGCCAATTCCGACTTCGACCTGAGCGACGGCACCAACACCTTTACAGCAGTGGCCACAGTCAAGGGCAAACAGGTTTATCAGACCCTGAGCAACGTTAACTTCAGCTCTTCGGGCAGCGCGGCCACAGACAAAACCAGCATTACCGCCGGCGCGTATAAAACCGGCTCTTTGGGCAATGTTTTTGATCTGCTGGGCGACGGCGCCAATGAAGTGACCCTGAACTCCATCACCGGCGCCAAGGCCGCCAACAACCTGGATATCTTTCTCGGCTCCGGGACCAGCACTGCGGCCCAGGCACTGACTGTCAACGGCAATGTGAACAATACCGACGTTGTCGCTGCCGGTACAGGCAATGATGTCATCAATATCAAAGGGGCCATAACCGGCGCCACCACCATTGACATGGCCGATGGGGATAACGAACTCACTGTGGGCAAATCGGCCAATGGCCTGACGTATGTGGGCACGGACGCGGACGGTAAAGACGACGTAACAATTGGCGGCGGCGTGTCCAACTCCATCTTTAATTTAGGCGAAGGCGCCAACAGCTTTACAGCAGTCGCTACGGTTAAAGGCAAACAGGTTTACCAGACCCTGAGCAACGTGGACATCACGGCTTCAGGCGCTACCGCCACCGACGCCACCACCATTCTTGCCGGCGCGTTTAAAAACGGCAAGACCACCAGCAACAAGATTGAGCTCGGCTACGGCAATAACGATGTGACCCTTAACTCCATAAGCGGATACAACAGCAAAGGCGTGCGACATGACGCGCAGATAATTCTCGGCTCTGACACGCAGGATTTCGCTCAGAAGCTGAAGGTTACCGGCTCGGTGAACGGCATGGACTACATCGGCAAATCCAAAGGCGCGGACACCATCGAG
>CBDTYX010000177.1:0-4611 GCA_965364745.1 uncultured Desulfovibrionaceae bacterium
CCCACCAGCACCAACAACACGGCGACGCGCAGGCCGGTTTTGCACTTGCGCGGCCCATGGGTTTGCTTTTCAGGGTGGAGGTTCAGTTCATCGGCCATATGGGGATCCCGTAGTTCAATTCTTTTCCGGCGAACCCGCAAAAGAAGTATTCAGCTTATATATATCGCTTACAATTGAAAGACAACCGTATACCGCCCTCCCATAAAAATTATCCGCAAAAAACTCTAGGCCGGGTATGAAAAAAGCGATATGCTGCGACCATGAAGCTTCCTTCAGTCCTTCATTCCCGGGTGCTTTTTCGCCCGCCCGCCCGCCTCGGGCGGCGTAAGGGGCCGCCCGGCGCGCAAACGGACGCGGCCGACAGGGGAGTTTCAGCCACGCTGGTGCTGGGCGGCTGCCGCAGCGGCAAAACCGCCTGGGCTGAAGAGGCCGGGCTTAAGTTTCTTCGGACCGGTGGCGATTGCGGCTCAAATTACCTTATATATATAGCCACCGCGCAAAGCGGCAACGACCCGGCCATGCAGGCGCGCATTGCCCGGCATCAGGCTTTGCGGCATCCGGCCTGGCATACTTTGGAAGCGCCCCTTGATCTGCCCGAAACTTTGGCCCTGGCCATGTCCGGCCAATCCGGCCTTCCGGGGCGGGAAGGCCGGCCGCCCCGGGCGGCGCTAATCGACTGTGTTACCGTGTGGCTGGCTAATCTTATGGCCGCGGGCTTTGATCAGTCGGTCATTCTGGAGCGGGTCGAGCATTTGGCCTGGCTTTTGCGCGCCCCGGCCTGCCCGGTGCTGGTGGTCAGCAATGAAACCGGCCTGGGAGTAGCCCCATCCACAGCCCTTGGCAACTCTTTTCGTGATGTGGCCGGACTGGTCAATCAGGTGCTGGTCAAAAGCTGCGCGAATGTATATTTTATCGTCAGCGGGTTGCCGCAGCGCCTTAAAGGCACGTTTTAACCTAAGCCCGGAGAAAGTTTTCCGGCCAGGCAGGGTATCTACATGAGCAGCAAGGTTTATTTTGTCGATTTACGGGCTCGTTCCGCCAAGGACAACAAGATTACCAAAGTCAGCGACCTGTTTGACGCCGCCGGCTTTAACGGCATCCTGGGCCGTGACATGCTTACGGCCATTAAGGTGCATTTTGGCGAAGAAGGCAACGATACGTTCATCAATCCTGTCTTTACCCGCGTGGTGGTGGATAAATGCCGCAAAGCCAAGGCCAAGCCCTTTATAACCGACTCCAACACTTTGTATTCCGGGGCGCGGCACAATGCCGTCGATCACCTGGAAATTGCGCTCAAGCACGGCTATTCTTACGCCACGGTCAATGCGCCCCTGATCATCGCCGACGGTCTGACCGGCAAAGGCGCTATGGAAGTGCCCATCACGGGAGGCAAGCATTTCAAGAGCGTGACCATTTGCGAAGCCGTTGTGGAGGCCGACGCCATGATTGTGCTTTCGCACTTCAAGGGGCACGAACTGGCCGGCTTCGGAGGCGCGCTTAAAAATCTGGCCATGGGCTGCGCTCCGGCCAAGGGCAAGAAAGCCCAGCACGATCTTAAGTTTGTGGTCGATGAAGACACTTGCATCAGTTGCGGGGCTTGCATCAAATCCTGCCCGGTGCAGGCCATCAGCTTCACCAAAGACCGCCGGGCGCGCATCAAGCCCGAGCGTTGCATCGGTTGCGGCGAGTGCGTCACCGTCTGCCCGGTCAAGGCCATCAGCATGGATTGGAACACCAGCCTCGGCCCCTTTACCGAGCGCATGGTCGAATACGCCTTCGGCGCGGTTAACGGCAAAGAAGATCGCGTGGGCTACATCAATTTTCTGATGAACATCACCCCGGACTGCGACTGCGCCGGCTGGAGCGACGCGCCTCTCGTGCCGGACATCGGCATTTTGGCTTCCAAAGACCCCGTGGCCCTGGACAAGGCTTGCCTCGATATGGTCAACCGGCAGCCCGGCTTTAAGGCCTCCCTGCTGCAGAAGGGGCACGCGCCCGGTGAAGATAAGTTTAAGGGCGCCTGGGATTATACCATTGGCGAATACCAGCTTGAGGCGGCTGAAAAACTGGGCATGGGCAGCCGGGAGTATTCCCTGGTGGATCTGTCCTGATCTATTCCCCCGTTTTTTTGCGTTTATTCTGCCGTTGCCGCGAAATGAGACCTCGCGGCAACGGTTTTTTTACAGCTGTAACTTTGCGACTCCGCGCTCGCGCATTTGCAACGACATTATTTTTACTATTTGTTTTCAGGTATTTACACCTGGTTTACACCAATTATCACAGGTTTAATTGTTCTCGCGCTGCCCTCGGGTAAAGGGGTAATCATGCGGGGCACTTTACGCCCCGGATCTGCACCGGAGGGTGATCATGAAAACATCTTTTCAGCTTCCAGTATTGTTAAATGGTGTGCTTATCTGCCGTAAGCTGGCCTGCTTCGGTCTTTGCGGCGCGCTACTCCTGGGAGCGGCGCCGGAAGTCGCGGCTGAGGAGGTTGGCGTGGCCTTGGGGCAAAAAGAGTCGGGACTGGCGCAACTGCGCCCGCTTCCCGGCGGTGATCTGGCGCGCCAGGATAAACCGTTGCCTATGAACAGAGGTAGGCAGAACAACTCATCCAAAGATCGCGGCCAGACCGCTTCCCCGCCCAAAAGCCAAAGCCGGCCCAACCCCCGGCAGGAGCAGCCCAAGCCCCGGCAGGAGCAACCCAAGCCCCGGCAGGAGCAACCCAAGCCCCGGCAGGAACAACCAAAAACTCAACAGATTCAAAGCCGTCCGCCGCAGCAGATTAATCAGTCGCGGACGGAAACCGGCCAAACGCAGGTGCGGCCGCTTCCCTTGCAAACCAATACCCGTACGACCACCGGCCGTGATCGCGGCCGAGAGCAAAATCGTTCCGGGGTTCAGACAAATCAGCAGTCTCGGGATAGAGGAAACTCTGCCGTACCGGTGGTAAACCAGATGCAGTCTCGCCCGCCGCAGACGCAAACTAAGTCGCAGCAAACTTTGGGCCGCCCGCCGCAGCAGATTAACCAGCCGCGGATGCAAACCCGGCAACCGCAGACGCGGCCTCTTCCCTTGCAAACCAATATCCGCACGGGCCCCGGCCGGGATAGAGGGCAGGTTTATGCGCCTCCCGGCTTAGTCCGATCCGGATCACGCGAGCGCGGCACGTTCAGCCCGCGCAGCACGTTGGGAGTGCTGCCGTTTTTGAAAGAGCGCAAATTCGCATCGCCCCGTGATCAGGATCCGGGGCGCCCTCAACACGATGCTGACAACAACAGGCCACATCACGACAGATATGAGCGCGGACGGGATCGGGATCACGATCGGAGAGGCGGCCGCCATCACCATCACAACAGCCGCTTCTGGTGTTATGACCACCGGCATTTATACTCCGGGGATGTATACGTATACAACTCTTACTATACCGGACCGTACTCCTTCGGTTATGATTATTATGCCGCTGACTACGGCAGCGACTATGCCTATGACTACGGGTATTCCTACAGCTCCGGTTACTCTTCCTCCAGCGGAGATTCCGCGGTTGTTTACGAGGCCGCGTACAGCCCTGAAGACGTTGGTTGGGAAGCTTATGAAGACGCTATGTGGGAATTGTGTGCCGTGCTGAACGCCCGCTATCCCAATTTTACAGCTACGCCGACATTCATGTGGTTGAGTGGCAGGCCGGTGACCGTGCTCAACCTTCCGGGCAGCAGGAATATGCTGTTTGATGACGGTATTTTCCGCGAGGGAGATGTCTTGTGGCGGGACGCATCCATCGCCGATTCCCTGGCCCATCCGCAAACAGCGCCGTACCCGTGGGGCGCGGGCGGCCGTAATCCGGAACCCGGCTTCAACCCCGGCCTGGCGCAGAACAGAGCGCTGCTCAGGGAATTATACGGCGCCACGCCGGAATTGGTGCGCAAGTCCTGCGCGGAGGTGTCCTTTTTGGGACGCAAAGTGTTGTTTAACCAGCGCCAGGGCGCAGCTGAGGCTCTCAAGCGGGTGGAGAAGCGTCTGCTAACCCATCTGGCCGCGCACCCCGCGGATCGGCGTTATTTCAACGCGCCATTGGGCGAAACCTTGGCCGCCTCACCGGCCGCCGCGTTCGGAGTCGGCCTGTGGCTGGACATCAGCCAGGTGCCGCTGCGCGAAAATAACCCCACCGCCGCCGTGGTCGAGCGGTTCCGCCGCGATTTCCCGCAGGGCATAGTCGACGCCTTTGAGGCGGAAGGCTTTATTTGGGGCGGCAAGTGGCATGATTATGAATTCGGCTACTTTGAATATCAGGGCCGGAGGATTGACTAGGCTTTAAGATTTAAGCTACCTTGCCCCGGTAAATCCAGATGCGAGGCGGCTTAATCATGCGACAAAATATGTGCCGGGGGGGGGCGCGCAGATCTCCCCCCGGTTTTGCATTGCTTGCCAGGTTTAAAATTTTTTGTGAACGGCCGGCCGCCATAGCGGCTCTGCTCTGCCTGCTGCTTTTGGCCGTGCTGCCCGTAACGGCCCCGGCTCAAGGCGGCGGAGCCGCCGCGCAGCCTCCGGCCGTCTCCGCTCCCAAGCCGCCCGCGCCTCCCGCTGTGCCCGTGGTTCCGCAGCCAAAGGGTCATG